>CAZEYH010000115.1:5953-7478 GCA_964515895.1 uncultured Clostridiaceae bacterium
CCATTTGAACAACTTACGGCTAATCCCGACACGAATGTTTTTCCCTGCGGTTATCGGTGCGATTTGTGCCTTGGAAGCAAAGAATATGATGAAAACAATTTGACGGAAAGCGATAATTTCGCTTATATGAATTGGGTATGTTATCACGGCTGTGTTCCAGGGATAGATATAGAGTGCCCACTCGCTAATAAAATAGGCGTTTTCCGCTGTTCTGGCTGTAATCAAAATAATAATTAATTTTGTCGGAGTATTACCTGTTCTAAGGAGAAAGGATACACTAATTGCGCGGAATGCGGAGAATACCATTCATGTGATGTTTACCGTGACAGCCATTACGCGGGACAATGCAATTTAGGTATTACCGCCGAGGAAGTAACGAAATTGGTCATTCCATATTGCATGAAGGAACGGCTTGATATATTACGGGCGCATTTTGATATGAACGGAGGTTGATTGATTATGGCGTATCGGATACATATATACGATGATTCACCTGATTTCTTGCGTGATATTCTTGCCAATATTGTTGTGAGACAAGCTAATTTGCAGTAATCTAGACAAGATAAATTTCAAGGACAAGTAATGAGAAAAACAACAAGACCGGAAAATAACCTTATGCTTACTTTTATTTTTATATGTAATCATTTAAGCAACTCTGATGGATTAGTTTTAAACAGGGCTTTAAAAGAGATTGATCCAACTTTTGTAGCAGGTGTAAAATTGTCAAATAATACTGTTACAAGTATAGGGGTTAATGTAATGAAGACTACAAATATAAAACCTAATACTGCTGATAAAGAGGGCCTTAAGAAAATTATTAAGCTTGTTAAGCAAGGGGAAAGTTTATTGATTTTCCCAGAGGGAACTAGAAGCAGAGTTAGTAGTTTGATAGAAGCAAAGAAAGGAATCTTTCTTATAGCAAAAATGACAGGGGCTCCTATTGTACCTATTGGATTATATGGGACAGAAAAGCTGTTACCTATAAATAAAGAAGGAGATATGAGTGCGGAAACCTTTAATTATGCAGATGTTCATATCAACATTGGAAAACAATTTGAATTTCCCAAGAAAGCAAAAGAACAAGCTAAAAAGGAATATGAAGATTTTGCCATAAAACATATAATGAAGAAAATAGCAGAATTGTTACCTGAGAATTATAGAGGAGTATATAAATAAGTAGACTGATAACAGTCTAACTGATCAAGTTTCATCGTTAGAAATCGGGGTCACCTAAATTAATATCAAAGAGGCAACATTTATGATATAATTATCCTGGTAGTGTTTGGATCATAGAAAAAGTTGTTAGGGTAGGCCGTTAGAGCTAGATAGGCAACTATACATAACATTGCATTTTCACAAGGGTTCGAAGGGCATTCCTATAGCGATAGCCATGGAAGCATTCCCAATGGGTCAAGTTCACCACATCCCACCAACTAAACTCGTTCGGGACAGTCAGCACATAAGCCCTTGCCAGGGCATGAGCGCTTCCTTCTATGGTGCTGAGATGTCGAAGATGCGAGACGTT
>CAZEYH010000116.1:0-7460 GCA_964515895.1 uncultured Clostridiaceae bacterium
ACTGTATTATGACTAATAGTGTTATTACCCCATTCCGTTCTGTGACTGCAATCATGCCTTGCAAATTCAGGATAGCCAAGGTCAGGAGATAAATCAAGCCCAAAAGCATATATACCAAGATTCAGCGCATCCTGGTGTCCATGCCATATAGTCCTTCCATAATATACCCAAGCAGCTCTGCGGGTATCCTTTTCTATGCCTTGTGTTATTTTAGTATTATCATTGCCATCTTTTAACACTGCATAGCCATACCCTGTTAAATCTGTGCTTTCTACTTGAAGCTTACCTTTCTTCTCAATAACAGATTTTACATCGTTCTCAATTTCACCGGCCAAAGGTTGGAATATATCCAAACAAAGACCATCAGCTTTGTTTCCATTTAATAGATACGCCTGTTGTGCTAATTCCGGCTCTTTATATCTGTTAAACCCGTCAAGTGTAATACTTTTATCTCCATATAAAAACGGTTTCCCTGCACTTCCGCTGTCAGCTATGGAAGGAATATACCTATCAAGGGTTATAAGCTGATGCAGTGCCATATACATTTTTCTGAATTTTGGATTTTTATATAGGTTTATTACATTTTTAGCTTTGCTCTGCTTTGTATATCCTTCTTCATCCTTCTCTTTATAATATTTTTCATAACATTCTTCATAAAGTTCAAGAATATCAGCAAGATCTTTTAATTGACTCAACCAAAGATAATTATACCCGGGAGCAGCTTCATTTCCATGCCCATCTCTATCTACATCATAGTATAGAACATTCAGAAGATTTCCGCCTGTTACTTGCCAATCAGGTTCACCAACTAGGCCTCCCGGTTTAAGAAGCCAATTCATCCACTCTTCTGCTGCATCTTTATCTTCCAATACTAGTGCTACCATTGCCAGTGTACTCTGATGCATGCCTACGTTACCTTTTATTCTAGCATCTTTTATCCTTGGAAATACCAACCTTAGTATGTTATTTTCAATATTTGCCTTAATATGATCAATATCAGCTTTTTTATTATCAAACCCATATAATTCAGCTTTTTCACTTAGAAACGAAATAACATCCGTACAATCTTTATTGTAAATTTCCGGGAAGAAAGCATCATATGCACCAATTAATTTCTTTGCTACTTCACATTCCGATATTGCTCCGGTAATATTACCTTTTTTAGTTATACCATGGTTATGCCTGTATCCATCTTCAATTCTATACTGTGAAACATCCATATCAGGATAAACATCTGCCACTCTATCCAGAATTATTACACCTGCTTTTGCATATTTTGATTCTCCTGTATACAAATATGCATCCTTTAGAGCTTTAATTATGCATAAAATTGAATTTTTCCTTTCACCAGATGCTACACTGCCATCCATCCATATATACCAATGATTATAGTATGCTGCAAAGGTATATCTTCTGCCTTTTTCATCAATTACACCATAACCATCATCTACACACCAATTTTTAGATTTTTCAGGGTACAGCATATTTTTAAGAAGTCTTGTGTCTGCCCTTTCAGGATAAAATAATCCATATTTACCTATTCCGCTTTTGTAATATGCTTCGAAGTCATTTGAAGGAAAAATTGTCCCACAGTTGGGACATTTCAATTTCCATGGCATATTTGCACTGTCTGCTATCCATGGATAATGCCCAAATTTATTTATTCCCTTTCTGCATACCGGGCAGCCATCATCACACACTGCACCGCTTCTGGGTATGCTTTGAGAGGTAACCAGGCTCCATAAATAATCAATTCCTAAAGACAGGTAATACTCAGCATTTTCAACCGACTCATTCATTATATCTTTTGCCCATTGGTACATCTGGATATTCGTTCGTGCCGCATTAACTTTTTTATCTGTATAATATGTTCTTTTCTTTTTTACGCTTTTAATGTTTTTTACTTCAGTGCTTTTACCTTTAATATAATTATTATCTTTAATGCAATTATAATTATTGTAAAGCATGTTGTCCCTTCTTTCCAATCTGTATTAATGTTAACTACAGCAAATATTGGGCAGAGAGGATCACCTCTCTGCCCAATATTTGCTGTGTAGTGATTACATATTGGTTCATTACATTTTAAATTATTCACTATTAACAATTCTATACCATACCATTAGGTCACTGCTTCTCAATGCCATACCATACATGCTACATTACTTTCCAAGATAAGCGTTCAATTGGTTTTGTATTTCTTCTTGCACTTTACGTATTCCGGCATCTTCAAACTTAGCAATTGCCTTTGGAATATACTCATCAGGATCCACTGAACCTGTACAAAGCAGTTTATTAAATTCTGCATACACATTTTTAATTGCAGCAATTTCTGTTTTAATAGATGAATTATCAAAACTGAATCCTAAAGTTTCCATCCTGATTGCGCTGTCATTAAACTTCTTAAATTTATCATACTTTTCCGGATCTTCATTTTCAAAGAGGTAGTTTATGAATACATTAGCAGTTACCCATGTAGATGCCGGGTTATATCCTGACTTCGTCCCACCTTCTGTATCCGGTGCAAATTTAATAACTTTATCGGATACTTTAACATAATGCTTATTCTCAATACCAAAGTTTATCAGGTTATTCAAATATGGATCGGTATTTAGCAATTCAAGGAACATCATTACTCTAGCAGGATCTTTAGATGACCTTGGTATTGCTTGCATAGAACCACCAAGCTCAACATTTGACATCATCCTAGGTGTAATTTCAACCTGTACCCACGGTTTGCCGTATTGATTAGTAATTTCCATATCTTTTCCCGGTTTTAATGTAAAATCACTTGCAAATACCTTGTAATTTTTAACATCGTCTTCCTTTGTTGTAGCTATATCCGATCTAATATAGCCTAGTTTCCACCACTTATGCATTGTTTCACACATATCCTTGAATTCGGGAGTTTCATACCAAAATAGTATTTCAGTGGCCCCTTCCTTAATATAAGTTGCTAAAGGTACATCACCGTCTGTAACAAAGTTCCAGTCTAAAGGTATGCTACCGCCATGTCCATATATTCCAGGTTCATTTTCTTTTATTGTTTTTAACATAGGCTCAACATCATGGTATGTTTTTATTGTTGAGAGATCAAATTTATATTTGTCTACAAGCTCTTTGTTGAAAAGGTATCCTCTGCAACGTGCCATTTCCTTGTTACAAGGTATGGCATAGTTAAGGCCGCCTATTCTTGTACCTCTTAGCACGTCCTCTCCGAGAACTGCTTTTGTCTTTGGAGCATACTGATCAAACAAGTTATTTAAAGGATCATTCAATGGAGTAAACAAACCTGCAGCAACACTTGTCCTATATTTAGGTGTGGACCAATCACTTGTAAAACAGATGTCAAAATATTCTCCCGCCGACAACATAGTATTTACCTTTGTTGCATAGTCTGCCCATGTCATAAATGTAAGCTTCAATGTAGCATTGATTTTGTCTTGTAAAAACTTATTTGCTTCTTCCTCAATAAGTTGAGTGTCTTGCTGAGGTGAACAAGGGAAGTACCAATTAATTTCATAAGGTTTAAGCTCAACTTGCTTTGGTTCCTCATCTCCTCCTTTACCTACAGGTTTTTCCTGCTTTTTTTCTGTAGTACAACCAGCCATTAATCCCAGTACTAAGATTAGGGCTAAAGCAATACTGATGATTTTTTTTAACTTTTTCATAGTTAATAATACCTCCTTAGATTTAATTTAATTTAGTAATACTTTTATGAAAAACATATATGCAGTATCTAAGTAAGAAGCTGTTTCCACTTCAAGTTGGGTAGCATTTTCGAAAGCTTTAATTCATTGTGCTTTCGAAAAATTTCCACTGCCGTATATATTGTAACTTGTAATGATTCGCTACTTAATTAGGACTAACCTTTTATGGCGCCGATTGTAAGGCCTTGGACGAAATATTTTTGAAGGAATGGATATACAAAGATTATTGGCCCAATTGCAAGTATACATAATGCCATACGGCTTGACTCAGTAGGAATATCAGCAGCCAGTTTATGTATTATACCACCACCTCCTCCTATATTTTTCATTTCCGTTATGAACTGTATATTCTGTTGTATTCTTTGCAACATATATTGAAGATTCATATATCTGTCATCTGTTGTAAGCATTAAAGGAAGCCACCAGTCATTCCAAAACATAAGAGCACTAAACAGGGCTACTGTTGCTAATACAGGTTTTGACAATGGCAAAACAATGCTGAAAAAAGTTCTGAATTCACCCGAACCGTCTATCTTAGCTGAATCTATCAGACTATCAGGAACTGATGTGGTAAAGAATGTTCTTACAATTAACACATACCAAGCACTCATAAGGTATGGTATAAAAAGAGCTATCAATGTATTCTTAATATGCAATATTCTAACACAAACGAAATACCATGGCACTAATCCACCACTAAACAACATGGTGAAAAATAAAATGAATGAAAATACATTTCTATATTTAAAATCTTTTCTGGATAGAGGGTATGCAAACAAAGCTATAACTAGTACAGTTAATACTGTCCCTATCAAAGTTACAAATATAGTATTTAAATATGCCACTTTAAGTACATTCGATTCACTAAATGCAAACCTATATGCAGCTAAACTTGTCTTCTCAGGGAAGAAACTATATCCATTTTGTATCAGTGTTTGCTCATCTGTTATTGATATTATAAAAACAAGTAATAATGGTGCTATACATGCAATTGTATAGCATATAAAGATAATATTTAATATAACATTTGTAGTATTTGAAATTTCATTATGTTTTTTAGCCACTGTAACACCCCTATCAAAACAATGATTTACTACTGTCCATTTTTCTTACAACAGCATTAGATGAAAGTACTAAAACAAAACCCACTATTGCTTGGTAAAACCCTGCAGCTGATGACATCCCGATATCACCCATAGTCATTAATGCTCTGTAAACATATGTATCTATTACATTTGTAACGCTGTAAAGTGCTCCAGAATCAAGAGGTAACTGATAGAAGAGGCCAAAATCTCCTCTGAATATTCTTCCTAAACCCATAAGTATCATAATACTCATCATAGTTGTAAGCAACGGAAGTGTAATTTTTCTTATCTGACACCATTTACTGGCGCCATCAACTTCTGCAGCCTCATATAGTTCTTTATCTATGCCCATTATTGCTGCTAAATATACAACACTATTGTAACCTGTATATTTCCATAAGTTAGCACCAACAATTATAAAGGGCCAATATTTAGGCTCCATATACCAGCTAATTGCTTCACCGTTAAAATGATTTACAATTATCCTGTTTATAAATCCTCTCTCTATGTTCAAAAAAGCATAAAGTAAGTAACTTACTACTACCCATGACAAGAAATAAGGTAGAAATATGCAACTTTGATACACTTTTGACATACGCCTGTTTTTCAGCTCATTGATAGCTACGGCAACAAATACCGCTGCCATATTTCCAAGGAAAATGAAGACCAGGTTATAAATTACTACATTTCGTGTAATTAAGAAAGCATCTTTTGTTGCAAATAAAAATTTAAAGTTTCTAAAACCAACCCAGTCACTGCCGAAAAAGCCCTTTTGGAGATTAAAATCTTTAAATGCCAGTACTAAACCAAACATAGGCATATAATTAAATATTATTAGCAATATCAATCCGGGAACAAGCATTAAAAACAGTGCTTTGTTTTTGCTGATTTCTTTAGCAAAAGCATTTTGTTTTTTACCATTTACATTAATATTAATATTTTTTGTTATTATAGCATTTTTCATATAGAGATCATCCTTCAGTACTTTTATTAATTAGCAAAAAACACTTGAGAAAGTAATAAAATTCATTTATATTTAACATCGCACTTTAATTATATAGGAAAATATATAATAAATAAATAAAATATTCTATGATTTTGTTTGATTTTCTATGCACTTTTTACAAAATAAGCTTTCTTTTATTATATAGTTTAGGTTATGATATATCTAATAAAGCTATGGGGACCGAAGCAAAGGCTTGGAAAAGTCACCCCTATAATTTCTAACTGTTGATGCTAATTTTCGTTATAATCCATTAAGTACCTACTACCGGACAGAGATGAAGCATCATTTTGAAATCAAGAGGAATAAAGAGCTACAGAGATTCTTTAAAAAATAGTTTCTCAAAACGGTGCTGAACAAATCCAAACTCAGTAGTGTATAGTAGACTTGGAAAGGTGGGTGACCAAGTCATGGACGATACTATCAGGGTATTTTCCGGAAGGACATTCAGTCCTGACGATATTGAAATAATAAAGTGGGTACGAAAAACATACCCAAAACTATCAAGAAGTGAAATAGCCGGTACAGTTTGCGAAATGTTGAACTGGACAACACCGGCAGGCAATGCTAAACTTCCTCAATGTAAAGCTTTTTTAAGTGAGCTTGAGACAGAAGGAATTATACAACTTCCGCCACCTAACACTAAAAGGCAAAATAGATGCAAGGTAAGAAGAAAAGTATTTGAGTTTGATACAAGTGAGATAAAAGGTACTATTAATTTATGGGATACTAATGTCCATGTATATAATCGGTTCCAGACGTGAAGCTAATCGTACGCTAAGCGGTGCTGTTTTTTTTGATAATTTAAAGGCAATGTTTCCAGAATTAGAGACTATGCCCCATGCAGATACATTGGCCAGGCTTTTAGAAAAGGTCAGCGTAGATCAAATTCAAGAATGTATGATTGGATTATTAAAAGATCTGATAAGGAGTAAAAAGTTCAAAACCTTCTTACACAACAAGCATTTCCTAATTGCCATTGATGGAACACAAAAATTTACCCGCGATTATCAATGGGCATCTGAGTGTCTTGAAAGAAATATGGGTAAAGAAGAGAAAACTACTCAATATTACTGTTATGTGCTAGAAGCAGTGCTAATTTTAGATAATGGGGTTGTTCTCCCTGTTATGGCGACCCTGTAATAACGATGTACAAGTACTATGGATGGGATTATATGATAGTACTAAAGGAAGATAGTATACCTACTATTTGGAAAGAGGCTTTGGCATTAATGAAAATAGGACATTTTTTAAATGTGTTGGCACTAAACAGTGAATTACTCGCTGATAAAGTGGAAGAGCTTGGAATAAGAGGTTTTATAAATTATTTTAAACTTGCATGTAACGGTTCACTGCTGGATAAAAATAGGATTAAAGAAGCAAGGGAAAGAAAGTTTATGTAGAAATTAGATTTTGCAGCATAGAGAACTGCAAGAAACTAGAAATAAAGATAAATTAAACTAAGCCAGTTTATATTAAATATTTGGCTCTACTGTTATACTTATATTTAGGTTCTGAAAACATTTTCTTATAAATAACTAATGATAGGTCACCTTTAATTAGAAATGTACCCAAAATTTATAGAATAAAGTGACTATAAGAATGTAATTGGAACTGTATTATGCTATATTAAGAAATTTGGTGCTTCAGTTCTGACTACCGGAA
>CAZEYH010000117.1:0-7256 GCA_964515895.1 uncultured Clostridiaceae bacterium
TTAAAATCAGTATTACATTATAATCTTCTATAAAATGTTCTTCGGTAATCTCTTCTACAAAATCCTCATGAATGATCTCTGTCTTCCTAGGTTGACCATATTTTTTAGATATTTCATTTAATTGCTTAATTATTATTTTCTTTATTTTATTTTCGCTTTTATAAATACTTTCTAGTTCTTTAATTTCTTTTTGCAAACTTTCAACTTCCCCTACTCGGTTCAATATATACTCTTTATTTAAGTTTCTTAACTTTATTTCTGCAACAAATTCAGCTTGAATTTTATCTATTTCAAATGCCACCATCAGGTTTGGTATAACTTCTGAATCCTTTTGCGTGTTGCGGATAATCCTTATTGCTTTATCAATATCCAAAAGTATTTTTTGTAAGCCCAAAAGAAGATGAAGCTTTTCAGTCTTTTTTTCAATATCAAACATAGTAAGCCTTTTTATACAATTTACTCTAAAGGCTGTCCATTCTCTTAAAATTTCCTTGACTCCCATAACTCTAGGCGCACCATTTACCAATATATTAAAGTTGCATGAAAAGGTATCTTCAAGAGGGCTTAACATGTATAGTTTATTCATCAAGTCATCAGCGTCAGTATTTTTTTTGATATCTATTGTTACTTTAAGACCATCAAGGTCTGTCTCATCTCTCACATCAGTTATATCCTTAATCTTTCCTGATTTTACTGTTTGTATTATAGAATCCATTATTGCTTCTGCTGTAGTCGTATACGGAATTTCATAGATTTCAATACAGCTATTTTTTTTATCATATCTGTATTTAGCCCTTACTTTAAAACTTCCTCTACCCGTTTCATAGATTTCCTTTATTTCTTTTTCATTATAAATTAAACTGCCTCCTGTAGCAAAATCAGGAGCCTTAATATATTGAATCATGTTTGCGTTTTCATTATTAATTAACTGTATTGTAGCCTCGCAAATCTCCTTAAGATTAAAGCTGCATATATTACTTGCCATTCCTACAGCTATTCCTTGGTTTGGATTTACAAGAATATTGGGAAATGTTGTAGGAAGCAGCACGGGTTCTTTTAATGTGCCATCATAATTATCAATAAAATCAACAGCATTTTTCTCTAATTCGCTAAATATTTCCCGGCTTATTTTATCCAATTTTACTTCAGTATAACGGGGAGCTGCAAATTTCATATCTTTAGAATATTGTTTCCCAAAATTGCCCTTTGAGTCCACAAAAGGATGTAGAAGTGCTCCATAACCTCTTGTCAATCTTACCAAGGTTTCATAAATTGCCATATCTCCATGAGGGTTAAGTTTCATTGTTTGCCCTACTACATTAGCAGATTTTGTCCTTGCACCTGTCAGAAGGCCCATAGTATGCATCGTATATAATAGTTTTCTATGGGATGGTTTGAACCCGTCGATTTCAGGAATTGCCCTTGAAACAATTACACTCATTGCATAAGGCATATAATTTTTTTCAAGAGTCTCAGTAATATTCTGTTCAATTAAGTTTATACTATCCATTCAATTATCACCTTATCTATTTGATTGTCAATTTAGATTGTTATATATTAATAACTTTCTTCATAATTTTTAAAGTATACTTCTTTAAACTCTTAACTTACGTCAGCCATATCCAAATATCTATATCCTTGCTCCTCAATAAAATCCTTTCTTCCCTGCAGATTATCTCCTAGCAGCAGTTCAAATACTTCTCGTGTTTTTTCTTCATCTTCAGGCAAAACTTTTATAAGTCTCCTTGTTTTAGGATTCATTGTGGTTTCCCACATCATCTCCGGCTCATTCTCACCTAGGCCTTTTGAGCGCTGTATAGTATATTTCCCACTTATCTTTGCTAATATTTCATCTTTCTCTTTTTCATCATATGCAAAGTATGTTTTATTTTTGGCATTAATCTCAAACAAGGGAGTTTCAGCTATATAAACTTTGCCTTCATTTATTAATGTAGGTACAAGCCTATAAAACATTGCCAGTATTAATGTCCTTATTTGGAAACCATCAACATCAGCATCTGTACATATTATAATCTTATCCCACTTAAGGTTGTCAAGATCAAAAGTATTTAGCTGTTTATTGTGTTTTGATTTAATTTCCACTCCGCAACCTAGTACTTTAAGGAGATCAACAATTATATCGTTTTTGAAAATGCCATCATATTTACTTTTCAAACAATTGAGTATTTTTCCCCTTACCGGCATTATTGCCTGAAACTCTGCATCTCTTCCCAACTTACATGCACCTAGTGCTGAATCACCCTCCACAATATAAAGTTCTCTCTTGCTAATATCCTTTGTTCTACAGTCAACGAACTTCTTTACTCTGTTTGATATATCTACGCTTCCGCTAAGTTTTTTTCTAATATTAAGCCTGGCCTTTTCAGCTGTTTCCCTACTTCTTTTGTTTAATAGAACTTGTTCAACTATTCTATCACTTTCCATTTTGTTTTCAATAAAATATATCTCAAGTTGTTCTTTTAGAAAATCTGTCATAGCCTCCTGAATAAATTTATTAGTGATTGACTTTTTTGTCTGATTTTCATAACTGGTTATGGTAGAAAATGAATTAGTCACAAGTATTAAACTATCCTGTATGTCAGAAAACGTAACTTTTGATTCGTCTTTATTATAACTATTTCTTGCTCTTATAGCTTTATCAATTTCATAGACGAATGCTGACTTTACCGCCTTATCAGGAGAACCGCCATATTCTAGAAAGCTGGAATTATGATAATATTCAATCATATTGATATCATTATTGAAACAGAAAGCAACTTGCATTTTAACCTTATATTCAGGCTTATCTTCTCTATCTTTTCCCAGTGCTGTTGTTTCATAAAATTGTATATCGGTAAAGCCTTTGCCTTGGTTTATTTCATTAATGTAATCTATAATTCCGTCTTTATATAAATATTCAAATGTTTCCTCAGATTCTTCATCGTAGAGAATAAATTTAACTCCGGAATTTACTACTGCTTGTTTTTTTAGCATTTCCTGGTAATAACTCAATGGAATGTCTATATCAGTGAATACATCAATGTCCGGTCTCCACTTTTGGATTGTACCGGTGTGCTCATAATTGCACTTTTTCTTTATTAATCCTCCGATATTATGCCCTTTTTCAAAATGTAAATCATAACTGTATCCATCCCTGTATACAGTAACATCCATATATTCAGAGCTGTATTGGGTTGCACATGCACCAAGACCATTTAAGCCCAGGCTGAATTCATAGTTTACTCCCAGATAATTTTTATACTTTCCTCCTGCATACAACTCACAATATACTAATTCCCAGTTGTATCTCTTCTCTTTAGTGTTGTAATCCAGAGGGATTCCTCTTCCATAATCTTTTACCATAATAGATTTGTCTTTAAATCGTGTAACTTCAATTACATTTCCATAACCCTCCCTAGCTTCATCAATTGAGTTGGAAAGAATTTCAAATACTGCATGCTGACACCCTTCAAGCCCATCAGACCCAAATATTACGCCAGGACGCAATCTTATTCTGTCAGGACCTTTTAAAGTAGAAATACTTTCATTCCCATATACATTTATCTTTTCTTCTCTTGCCATTATCTTCTCCCCTTTAACTTTTGTACTTATATTATTTGTCCATGACATGGTATTAGCATGTATAGTTAATTTAATGAAACTACATATACATTATTTCGCAAACCTATGTTCTTGTCAAGAAAAAGATTTTATAGTTCATTTTAGAAATTTGACGAAAAGTTTACCAAAATTAAACTCACAAAATAATCTAAATAGAGATGTTGTTTGATAAAATAATTAGTCCAATTTGCTTATGACAATATCAATTCTTCTATTCTCTTGTCTATTTTCGGGAGTATCATTTGGCTTTACCGGCTTGAATTCACCATTTCCTGTGGCTGTAAGCTTTGAAGGCTTTACCCCACAGTATTCTATAAAGAAATGTACTACATTTGTTGCTCTTCTTGTAGATAATTCCCAATTTGATGGAAATTGGGTTGTATTAATAGGAAGATTATCAGTATGCCCCTGTACTATTATTTCATTATCAAGCCTATTTAAAATATTTCCCAGTTTTTTTAAGATTTCTTTTGCTGATTCCCTTATATCCGCTTTACTTAAATCAAATAAAATAACCGAATCAAACCTTAATATTAGAAAATCTTTTCTTTCAATAATTTTTATATGTTCATTCAGACCAATTTCCGATATTGCGTACTCAATTTCCTCTTTAATATCTTCTATACTGTACTCATCATTACTATTTATCCCGTTACTATCTTCATCAGTTTCTCCTTCTGCGCCTTCATAACTATCATTAACTAATGATACAATCTTATCAACTGCATTTATTTCATCATAAATATTAATAAGTTCTTTTCCTCTATTACTGTCAAAAGTTTCTCCTCCACCGCTCTCATGGATGAACGCAGTACGTAAAGAAATAGCAATTTCCTCAAACTTGTGTCTATCTATTGAAGCCATGGAAAACAGCATTACAAAAAACGTTAAAAGTAATGTTACCATATCACTATATGTAGTCATCCAATCGGATGAATTGCTGAAAGTTTTTTTTCGCTGCTTTTTTCTGCGTCTTGACAAATTATCACTCCTTATCCGGTAACTACTGTTTCACTACCTCTTTCTCTTCCATTTAGATTTTCTTTGTTTTTTGCCTCATAGTTCTTTCTCTGTTCTGCTGAAAGGAAAGTTTTCAATTTATGTTCCATTATTCTTGGGTTTTCTCCCGCTTGGATGGACAATATGCCTTCAATTATCATCTCTTTTTGCTGTATCTCTTCTTCACTCTTAATAGAAAGTTTGTTAGCAATAGGATTGCATATAAAGTGTGCTAGAAGAGAACCGTACAGCGTTGTAACAAGAGCAAGAGCCATGGCAGGTCCTATAGCATCCGGATTGTCAAGAGACTTTAATAGATTAATAAGACCAATAAGCGTACCAATCATTCCCCATGCCGGAAACAAAGCACCCATAGTTCTGAATAACCCCTGCCCTCTATCATGACGTAAGCTCATATTCTCTAGTTCCAAATCTAAAGACTCTGCTATCATTTCCGGTTCTACTCCATCTACTATTAACTGTATTGATCTTCTGATAAAATCATCCTCGATGTCCTCTTGGTCAGCTTCGAGGGATAAAAGCCCTTCACGCCTTGCTTTTTGTGATAACTCAACTAAAAGCTTTATAGTTGATTCGAGATCTATTTCTTTGCTGGAAAAAGCATTTGCTACAACTTTCATAATTTTTAAAATTTCTTTTACCCTATAACTTATTAGAGTAGATGCTAGTCCACCTCCAAGAACAATAAATATAGAAGAAATATCGTAAAATGTTCCGGGGGTATTCCCTGAAAAAATTGGTATGGCAATACATATTACACCTATTATAATACCTGTTAACGTTGCAAGATCCATATAACCCTCCGTGAATTCATAATTTTATTACTGCTCTCTCTTATATTTTCGGATAGTTTTTGGAAAAGTAAAGTATTTAGATAAAAAAGTTATGGTTAGTATGAAAAATACAGAGTGCGGGAAACTGAAGCCTGGGAGAGGAAGCCTTTGTCGTTGGCCTCAATGACATTCTGCACCCTGTACTTTTTTTATATTGAAAATATATAGTATTGCATTAACCAACATAATACTTTATATTACTATATTGTTCGACAAAATATCCTTTACATAATTATAAGAAATTTCTACCTTAATGTCAACTATTATTCAAAAATAACACATTTTATTCCAATAAGAATATTATCTAATGACTGTCATTATGGTTAATCCCACATTCTTCATCTGTGTATTAGTTCTTCCCGTATCTTTATAAAGAACCTAAAAGCAGCAGACATAAGCATAATACCAAAAGCTATAGCACCGGCACTTGCTATAGTTTCAATACCTGTGCTGGCAGCATTGATTAAATCGTTTTTTACAAGATATTCAATAGTATTATATGCCGGTACACCCGGCACAATAGGAAATATTCCGGATAATGAATATATTGTAGCCGGAGTCTTCAAAATTCTAGCCATTATTTCACTATACATCCCTATAGCAAGAGATCCTGCGAAGACAGATAATACTGCATCTCCTGTAGTGTTCAAAACAAAAATATATAAAATCCATCCCGTTACACCGGACAAACCTGCCCATACCAAATTTTTTCTGCTTGTATTAAAAAATATTGATGGAGCCAAGCTACCAAAAAAAGCAAGAATTATCTGTTTCATCTATCCATCACCTCAGAAATAAAAATAAAACAAGAGCTACGCCTGCACCTACTGCAGTAACTGTAAAAACTCCTTCACTTAACCTGTTAAGACTTGAAGTTATATCACCATATAAGGCATCTTTAATTCCATTTGTCATTGCCATTCCGGGCAATAAGATGATAATTGAACCTATAATAATCTTATAAACATTTAGATTTGTTATAAAAGAAGCAAATAAAAGGCTCATGCTCCCGGCAATAATTCCTGAAATAAAAAATCCCAAGAAAGGAAATATTCCTACCTGAAGCACCTTTTCCTTAAGTATGCATATTACTGCGCTTATAAGTGCTGCTGCAATACCCTCGCTAATATTACCTTGAAATAAAAGTACAAACACAAATGCAGTAACTGATGCCGCCATTAATCTAGCCGGGAAAGAAAAACCCCGGGTTTTTTCGATATCGTTTAATTTTTTCATAGCTCTTTTATAATCAAGGTTCATGTTTCTAAGACTTCTAGAAAAAGAATTAACTAATTCAATTTTCTCAAGATTTATTGTCCTTTCTCTGATACGTTTTACAAAAGAAACTGTGTCCCCCTGACTGTTATAAGCTGAAACAAATATTCCTGTAGGTAAGACAAAGCTTTCGCATTTTATGTTGTAAGCCTCACATATTCTGTTTATAGTATCTTCCACCCTGTATATCTCTGCGCCACTTGTTAAAAGTATCTCCCCCGCTTTTACAGCTATATCGGTTACTTCCCTTACATTCATTGAACTATGTCTCCCTTGTTCCTTTATTTACATGTCAGCTTTACTAATGTATAGATTCTTCAATGTTAACATAGCCATCTAATTATTTCAAAGTGTCTACCGGGTTATAGCAATTGTATCCATAATATCCAATACATGCCTTTTGGTTTTAGTAAACCCATCTGTTGTAATTATCTTTTTATCTCTCGGCCTTGGAAGATCAATTATAATCTCTTCACCGTATATGTAATAGTCAAAATCTAAAATATG
>CAZEYH010000118.1:0-6761 GCA_964515895.1 uncultured Clostridiaceae bacterium
AAATATGCAGGGGAAGTAGAAGATAGTCAGTTAATAGAAGGTGCATTAAAGGGAATGCTTGACACCATGGATCCTTATACCACTTATTTTAGCCAAGATCAGGCAGACAACTTTTTTATAGATGTGGATGGTACATATGAAGGAATAGGTTTGATGATGGAAAAAAAGTCGGATTATGTTGTTATATCCAAGGTGTTTTCCGGTTCTCCGGCCGAAAAATCAGGACTTCTTCAGGGTGATAGGATTGTAACAGTAGATGGACAGAGTGTTGTCGGTGTATCAATAGAAGAAGTAGCCAGTCTTATTATGGGAGAGACCGGAACAAAAGTAACATTAGGTATAGTAAGAAGTAACAGCGGAGGAATTATTAACATTGATGTTACAAGAATGAAAATAAAAATTAATCCTGTTAATTATGAGATAAAGGATAATATAGGTTATATTAAGCTGGAAATGTTCAATGCTAATACCAATGAGTTCATTACTAATGCCCTAAAAGAAATGGACAAAAGTAATATTAATAAAATAATACTTGACTTGAGGGATAATCCCGGAGGATTAGTAGATCAGTGTGTTTTTTTATCAAGGAAATTTGTTCCAAAAGGACTAATAACAAAACTAGCTTTTAAATCAGAGGATTTACCGGATCAGGAATATTATTCATATTTATTAAAACCCAAATATGATTTGGTAGTCTTGATAAATGGAATGAGTGCCAGTGCTTCTGAAATTGTAGCCGGAGCCGTACAAGATACAGAGGCAGGTTTATTAGTTGGAACTAAAACCTTTGGAAAAGCCAAGGTTCAAAATATGGTTCCTATTTTAAGTCCTACAGCATATAAGAAATATTCGGAACAAACAGGTTTAAAAATAGTTGATGGGCATGAATTAATAAAAAAACATAATATCAGCCCGTCAAAAGGTGAAATAATAGGGTGGGCTAAGATTACTACTGGAATGTATCTTACTCCAAAGGGGAATATGATTGATGGAGAAGGTATTACACCTGATATTATTATTAATGACCCTCAATTTGTAAACGATATTAATATTAATAGTATACAAAAGCTTACTTGCACATGGAAACCTGCTCTCAATGATGAAGGTATAGATATATATAATGCAGAAAAGATACTTAAGATACTCGGGTATGATGTAGATGCTCCTGATACTATTCTTGATGAAAAAACATTCAATGCAATATGGAAGTTTCGTGTTGATAAAGGGCTATATCCCGGTGGAGTATTAGATTTCACAACGCAGAAAGCATTAAACGAGAAACTGGACAGTGCAATCTTAATGTATGATAAGCAGTATTCAAAGGCAGTAGAACTATTGAGCAAGAATTAGTAAATTGAATGCGAATTTTTGATTATCACGAATATTGACACCTATAGCGTGCAAATATAAAATATATTGTGTAATAATTATTTGAAATAAATTATTAGTATAACTTGTAACAGGACTAGTGTTAAATAAAAACAACTTTTGGAGGATAATGCAATGGCGGTAAAATATATATTTGTAACAGGGGGAGTTGTATCGGGCCTGGGAAAAGGCATTACTGCAGCATCTCTTGGAAGACTTTTGAAGGCAAGGGGTTTGCGGGTAACTATACAAAAATTTGATCCTTATATAAATGTAGATCCCGGAACAATGAGTCCTTATCAGCATGGTGAAGTGTTTGTAACTGATGACGGTGCAGAAGCTGATCTGGACCTAGGTCATTATGAGAGGTTTATAGATGAAAATTTAAATAAAAATAGCAACATAACTACAGGAAAGGTATATCTTTCAGTTATAAATAAAGAGAGGAAGGGAGAATTTTTAGGAGAGACTGTCCAGGTAATTCCTCACATAACAAATGAAATAAAAGAGAGAATTCAAAGGGTGGCTAAGTTTAATCATACTGATGTAGTCATAACCGAAATTGGTGGCACAGTAGGAGATATAGAGAGTTTGCCATTTTTAGAAGCTATAAGGCAATTTTCTACGGATATAGGAAGAGAAAATGTTATGTACATACATGTAACACTTGTACCGTATCTGGGGAAAACGGGTGAATTAAAGACAAAGCCAACTCAACACAGTGTAAAGGAATTAAGAAGCATAGGAATTCAGCCCGATATTATTGTTTGCAGGACTGAAAAAGAATTAACAAGAGAATTAAAAGAAAAAATCGGTTTGTTCTGCAATCTTCCTGCAGATTGCGTAATACAAAATATGGATGCAAAAATCCTCTATGATGTACCTCTTATGCTTGAAAAAGAAGGTTTGGGAAATATTGTATGTAAAAGACTGAATATTAACTGCAGTATACCCGATTTAACAGAATGGGTTGAGATGGTACATAAACAGAAGAATCTAAGTAAAATTGTTACAATAGCCTTGGTAGGTAAATATATAGAGCTTCATGATGCATATTTGAGTATAGTTGAGGCGTTAGATCACGGTGGAATAGCTAATGATACTCAGATAAAAATAGACTGGGTTAATTCTGAAGATATAAATAGTGAAACAATAAAAAGCTATTTGGAGAATGCAGATGGTATTTTAGTACCTGGTGGATTTGGTGATAGAGGTATTAAAGGGAAAATAGCTGCTATTAACTATGCTAGAGAAAATAAAATCCCATTTTTCGGAATATGCTTAGGAATGCAGATGGCTGTAGTAGAATTTTCTAGAAATGTTTGTGGATTAAAGGATGCTCATAGTTCAGAATTCAATCCTGAATCAGAGTTCAATGTAATTGATCTTTTACCTGAGCAAAGGGATACATTTGAAAAAGGTGGCACCATGAGATTAGGCTTATATCCATGCAAACTAGAGCCTAATTCCCGTGTCCATAATATATATAACGAGGATTTAATATATGAAAGGCATAGGCATAGATACGAATTTAATAATGAATTTAAAGATATATTGATAGAGAATGGGATGGTTTTATCCGGCTTATCCCCAAGCGAAAGGCTGGTAGAAATAATTGAACTACCTAACCATCCGTGGTTTATTGGTGTACAGTTTCATCCTGAATATAAATCCAGGCCTAACAGACCACATCCTTTATTCAAAGATTTTATAAGGGCTTCTTTGGAGAATAAGAGGGTTTAATCTTGCAAGAATACGTTTAATCTTGCAAAAGTACGTGCGTATAAATAATATTTCCCTTGGCAATACTTATAATATGATTATCAGCCAGAAAGTCGTGAAATGGCTTTCTGGAGAACAATCATAACATATAAGAAAACAAATATTTAATGCCGGGGGATTTTTATGAGTAAAAAGATTTTAACAGTTATAATAGTTGTATTGTTAGCTTTTGGTATACATTTTATATTTTATTCCGATGATGTTGCAAAGGGCCTTGAAAAAAACCTAATACGACTTCATGTAGTAGCAAATAGTGATTCTGACGAAGATCAGGCTCTGAAAATGAATATAAGAGATACTATTGTTGAATACATGGGATATAAACTAAAGGATTCTAAAAATATTAGCGAGTCAAAACAAATTGTAAATACGAATATGGGTAATATCAAGGGACTCGTTAATAAAGAAATAAAATCTTATGGGAAAAACTATCCGGTAAAAATAAGCTTCGGAAGGTATCCTTTTCCTACTAAAACATATGGTGATATAACTTTACCTGCAGGAAATTATCAGGCTGTGAATATTTCAATAGGAAACGGAACAGGTTCTAACTGGTGGTGCGTACTATTTCCACCTCTTTGTTTTGTCGATGTAACTCATGGTACAGTACCTGAATCAGTAAAAGAAGAACTAAAGAATGTTTTAACAGATGAGGAATATAAAATAGTGACAACTACCGAAAGTGACAAAGACATACCGGTGAAAATAAAATTCAGGATTGTAGAATTTTTCCAAAGTTCCAAAATGAAATTCTCAGGAATAATAAGCAGGATATTTAGGAACACTAACTAACTTTTAATACAGGATATAGGCAAAAATATGTTTGAAAAATATAAAGCTCATGAAATACTAGGTGTAAGAGAAGATGCAAGTAGGGAAATTATCGAAAAAAGATATTATATATTAGCTAAAAAACACCTTATTCTCAAACGTGACAATCTCGGGAGTGAAGTTCCGGGATTGAATATGGAAAAAATTAATGAGGCCTATTATCACATGATAGCAAAACTGAATGATAATAAGACCGGAAAATCTGCAATAGGATCTGATATTTCTAAAAATAATAGAAATATTGGATTCTATTTTCTGCTAGATAGATTAGGTGTTAATAGAGAAAGTGCAGAGAACTTTTTTTATTATTATAAAAGCTATGTCATTATTAGCATTGCTGTATTGATTATTATAACAATAATGTTATTTCCCATCTTTTTGGGAAATGGGAATGAGATTATTAATATTGTAATTTTCGGAAATAGCGATAATATTACATATAGTGAATTGAGCTTAAATAAACTTGAAGATGGAATTAAAAACAAACTTGAAAATGTTGTTGAAAATATTAATGAAATAGATATAAAATTTTTATTGATTGATGAAAAATTAATTATACCTGATAAAATAAACATGATGATTAATGCTTATAATTTTATAACTCAGGGCGACTACCATATATTGATAATGGATAAAGGAAGCTTTGATGAGTATGGAATTGCAGCTAATATTGCAAAACTGGATGACCTTGTTAAAGAATTAGAAATTAAAAATGATAAATGTTACAGATTAAAGCTATATGGAAATGAAAAAGAGTATGTTTATGGTCTCAATATGGATAGTTTTTTGCAGCCTGACATTTTTTTTAGAGAAGAATCTTTAAATAAATTTTTTATTGTTGCAATGAGTGAAGAATTTAAAAATAGCAAATTACATATAAAAATAATTGAAGCATTGATAAGCTAATGAACTATAGCAAGCTTAAATAAAATACATGGCAAGATTTAAATAAAATACACAAAAAAAATTCTTGACTTATCAAAACTTATATGTTAAAGTTAAAATTGCTCCTAGATTAGGCCTTTTTTTTATGCCTAATATTAAGGTGGATAGCTGGAGGTGTTTTTAGTGAGAGTTAAAGTTACATTAGCCTGTTCAGACTGTAAACGTAGAAATTATAATACGATGAAAAACAAAAAAAATGACCCTGACAGGATTGAAATGAACAAATATTGCAAATTTTGCCGTAAGCATACGGCCCATAAAGAAACAAGGTAATGTATAAGTGAGTACTTTTATAAATTCTTTACCGGATCATACTGGTGGGGTGGTGGTTTAATATGGCTGAAAAAGCAAAAGATTCTAAAGCAAAAAAGACAGTAAAAAAATTTACAAAATTTTTTAAAGAAGTAAGATCAGAATTAAAAAAAGTTGTATGGTTAAACAAACAGCAATTGTTTAATAATATTGTTGCTGTTACGTTTATATGTTTAGTATTTGGTATCGTAATATGGATTGTAGACTTCGGATTGTCAATAGTTGTTGAACATACTCTGAAGTAATACTTTAGAGTAATGTAATCAACAATAATTATGAAGTTTGTAACAAAAACAAGGAGGATATAAATTTAATGCTTCCTGATGAAATATCTGAGGGCCTTAAATGGTATGTGGTCCATACTTATTCAGGATATGAGAATAAGGTTAAAGCAAATCTTGAAAAGATTATTGAAAATAGGGGAATGCAGGACTATATTGTTGATATAGCAATACCTATGGAAGAGCAAATTGAAATAAAAGATGGTAAAAAGAAAACAACATTGAAAAAGGTTTTCCCCGGATATGTCCTTATTAAAATGATTATGACCGATGAAACTTGGTATGTTGTAAGAAATATACGAGGAGTTACCGGTTTTGTGGGACCTTTATCTACACCTGTTCCTTTAACTGAAGAAGAAGTAAAGGCTATGGGAGTAGAAGAAATACCCACTGTTGTTGATTATGCAGTCAATGATAGCGTAAGAGTTATTTCCGGTCCTCTTGAAAACTTTATCGGGACAGTTGAGGAAATAAACATGGAGAAAAAGAAGGTAAGAGTTTCAGTGTCAATGTTTGGTAGAGAAACACCTGTTGAATTAGAATTAGCTCAAATACAGAAGTTATAGTTTGTTATAATCGAAAAGTAATTTTAGAAATTGAGATATTGAGATATAGATAAAATGTAAAATAAATTATTAGAAGTGTAAGAAAGATTTTTACAAAGAATTGGGAGGTGGACTTAAGATGGCAAAGAAAATAACAGGGTATGTAAAGCTGCAAATTCCTGCGGGGAAGGCAACACCAGCTCCACCGGTTGGACCAGCTTTAGGACAACATGGGGTTAATATAATGGCTTTTTGTAAGGAGTTTAATGAGAGAACAGCGAAGGAAGCAGGATTGATAATTCCGGTAGTAATAACTGTTTATGCTGATAGATCATTTACATTTATCACAAAAACTCCTCCTGCTTCAGTATTGTTAAAAAAAGCTTGTAAGTTAGAGAGTGGCTCGGGAAGGCCAAACATAGAAAAGGTTGCAAAAGTATCCAGAGAAGATGTTAGAAAAATAGCTGAACTTAAAATGCCTGATTTGAATGCATCTAGTATTGAATCGGCTGAAAGAATGGTAGCCGGAACTGCTAGAAGCATGGGTATAATTGTTGTAGATTGACGAGTAGAGAACAGAAGACAGGGTCCAAAGAGCAGGGGACAAAATATTAGTGAATGAAGAATAATATTGCTTAAAGAATTTAGTGGGAGGGGAAATTTCCCGAAAATAACCACGGAGGTGAAAATATATGAA
>CAZEYH010000118.1:6771-7250 GCA_964515895.1 uncultured Clostridiaceae bacterium
TAAGATTCGAAAATTAAGTGGGAGGGAAAAATTCCCGAAAAATTACCACGGAGGTGAAAGTATATGAAAAGAGGAAAAAGATATTTAGAAATAGCTAAACTTGTTGATAAAACAAAGTTTCATGAGCCTGCTGAAGCTTTAGAATTAGTACAAAAAACTGCAAATGCAAAATTTGATGAGACTATAGAGATTCACTTGAGACTTGGTGTAGATTCAAGATATGCTGATCAGCAGGTGAGAGGAGCAGTAGTACTTCCACATGGAACAGGTAAAACTGTAAGAGTATTGGTTTTTGCAAAAGGGGATAAGGCAAAAGAAGCAGAAGACGCCGGAGCTGATTATGTAGGAGCCGAAGATTTGGTGGAAAAAATTCAGAATGAAAACTGGTTTGAATTTGATGCTGTTGTTGCAACGCCTAATATGATGGGAGTAGTAGGGAAAATAGGAAGAATACTTGGACCTAAAGGTTTAATGCCTAA
>CAZEYH010000119.1:0-5574 GCA_964515895.1 uncultured Clostridiaceae bacterium
TTTTTTCTTTCTTCACTCATATTTTCAGGCATTACAATTATAACCTTATAACCTTTTTGTACGCCGGCAAGAGCAAGTCCTATACCAGTATTACCCGAAGTAGGTTCCATTATGGTCATACCCGGTTTTAGCCTGCCCTGCCTTTCAGCTTCCTCAATCATAAACTTTGCTACACGATCCTTTATACTGCCTCCGGGGTTTAAGAATTCGGCCTTGGCATATATATTTAAGCCTGTCATCTTTTTAAGGCTTACTATAGGTGTATTGCCTATTAAATCCAATACTGTTTCAATTGCTTTCATAAGTCTATTTTCATCCCCCTTACATTTATTATAAAATATTATCTAGCTTTCACTAATATTTTCTCTATTATCCTTATTATCCATTATCCTATTATTTTAATCATACCCTTTTCTTATTATCTTTATTATCCTATTATCTTTATTATATGTATTATAACATTTTTTGCTATCACTACTATCTATATTACTATCTAATCAACAGGGCATTTCTCATACTTTTCAACTAAATCTTTTAAATATACAAAAAATTCATCCTTAAGTCCATCTCTCTTTAGTGCAAATTCAACCATAGCTTTTAGATAACCCATTTTATTTCCTACATCATACCTATCGCCAATAAAATTATAAGCATACATAGGCTCTACTTTAGCTAATTTTTTTAATGCGTCTGTAAGTTGAATTTCGCCACCCTTTCCAGGTTCAGCATTTTCAAGAAATTCAAATATCTTTGGGGTAATAATATATCTTCCCAATATAGCAATATTGGAGGGTGCTTTTTGCGTTTCAGGTTTTTCTATCAAATCCTTAACTTTATATACCCTATCTTTTATTTTAGTACAGTCTACAATACCATATTTAGAAATATCCTCATCCGGCACAGGTTGCACACCTATTATTGTAGTTTCATATTTTTCATAGATTTCTAACATCTGCTTCAAACATGGTACTTCAGAATCAATTATATCGTCTCCTAAAAGGACAGCAAAAGGCTCATCCCCAATAAATGATCTTGTGCAATATATAGCGTGTCCTAATCCTTTAGGTTCCTTCTGCCTTATGTAATGTATATTAACTAAATTCGATATATCCTCTACAATATGGAGTAAATCATCTTTTCCTTTCTTTTTTAGTTCCTCCTCAAGCTCATAAGATTTATCAAAATGGTCTTCAATTGCTCTTTTGCCGCGACCTGTTACAATAAGTATATCGTCTATTCCTGACTCAATAGCTTCTTCTACAATATATTGAATAGTAGGTTTATCAACTATAGGAAGCATTTCCTTAGGTTGGGCTTTTGTTGCGGGAAGTAGTCTTGTTGCAAGACCTGCCGCAGGTATAACAGCTTTACGTACTTTCAAATCATTTACACCTTCTTTTCATAATTTTTTATTTGAGCAAATTTTCTCTTTATTGCTCGTTTACTCTAATTATTCTATCAGAATTAATGACCTATTGAAAGACCCATATTTTTCTTCGAAAAAAGAAAATACTCCCATAAAGACTCATAGGACTCATAATAATTGTAACCTCTTGTCTTGAAATAAGAATAATGCATTTGCATTTTGGATATCCTATCTTTATATTACTACTACAACGAAAAATGCATTGAACATTTTAAGTTATTGTTTTCATGAGAACAAGTAAATATCTTTCGCTGTAGTATTAGCTGTAGTATTATATATTCATACATATTTATAATAATTCTATACGAAGGAAAGTGATGTTGTGAAAACCCGAAGAAAGTATCCAATAACTAAACTTAATCATCACGATAGAAAAGTGTTAAATAAATATACAAGATTTTACACAAATATGATAGAAAGTAATACTGCTTCTGTAGATAACCTTATTTATGACAATTATGGCAGAAAAGGGTCATAGTACCAGATATTCCTAATTAAGTACTAAACGTTTTTGATGTATATTAATTTTGATATATATTACAGTTTATGCAAAAAATATATTACTATGAAGTATATTTGTGGTAGAATTAAGTAAATAGTTCTATATGTTAACTGTTTATTAAAATTCGTAACATAAATTTAATTTAATAGCATGAAAAATGTGGTACAATATAATTGCCACAGCCAATAATATTAAATTTTTCATTTTTGTTCCTCCTTTTAATATAGATTTTTGGCTTGTTTGAGTTTAGTTTGTGAAGCACTTGTTTAACCGGAATTATTTATAATTTATAGTTAAGTGCTTCTTTTTTTTTGCACAATTGATGTGTTTCCCATATATTTCTAATGTTATTTCCGATAAAATCTCTTGAAATATTAATGATTTTTGGTTATAATAGTTTTGTGGCTATTACAAGCCTTTTTTTGTTCTTGAATAAGTTAATATTTGGCCATGCTAGATGGGGAGGTAGCGGTGCCCTGTACCTGCAAACCGCTATAGCAGGATTGAATCCCTGTTCCAGGCTTTTTCTCTGTAAGGTCTGCCCTTAGCAAGTAGCGATGAGATCCGGGTCTTACGCAACGAAAACCTGAAAACCCCGTCAGGTTCGGAAGAAAGCAGCGGTAATCAGCCCCTTTCGTGTGCCGTAAGGGTGCCTGGGTTGAGCCAACTGTTTCGGTTACGCTTGGAGGGATAAGTCGAAAACAGGTGCATGGCCAATTAATTATAAAAAATATGTGATATATGATGTAGTAAATATAATATATGTAATGAAAGACCGTTGAGGTCTTTTTTTGTAGTATAGTTGTTTCATTATTAAGGTAGGTGGTTGAATGTCATATATAGCACTTTACCGGCAGTGGAGACCTTTAGTCTTTGATGATGTTGTAGAACAGCAACATATTGTTAAGTCTCTAAAGTATAGCGTAAGTACCGGACGAATAGCTCATGCTTATCTTTTTTGCGGTACAAGAGGCACAGGAAAAACTACAATGGCACAAATATTGTCTAGAGCTGTTAATTGCTTAAATCAAGATAACGGAAACCCTTGCAACAAATGCGAAATATGCAAGGGGATACTTTCCGGTAGTCTTCTTGATGTAATGGAAATTGATGCTGCTTCAAATAATAGTGTGGATAACGTAAGGGATATAAGAGATGAGGTTATTTATACTCCGGCCAGGGCAAAGTATAAAGTGTACATAATCGATGAAGTACACATGCTCTCTACAGGTGCCTTCAATGCCTTGCTCAAAACCCTTGAAGAACCTCCTTCTCATGTAATCTTCATCCTTGCCACTACTGAACCCCATAAGCTTCCTGCTACAATTTTATCCAGGTGCCAAAGATATGATTTTAGAAGGATAACTGTTGACAGTATTGCATCAAGACTTGATATGATTTCTAAAGCAAACGGTATTGATGTAGAAGGTGAAGCGTTGAAACTAATAGCAAGGCTTTCAGATGGAGCTTTGCGTGATGCTTTGAGCATTCTGGATCAGTGCATATCCCTTGGTAGTAAAAAAATAACCTATACTGACGTTTTATCAATTACCGGAGTAGTCAATGAGAGCTTTATATCTTCATTTGTTGATTCAATAAGCAGCAAAGACATAAGTAATTTGCTCAGCATGATAGATGACCTCGTAATGGAAGGCAAGGATATTTCTCAGTTCATATCAACACTAATATTGTATTATAGGAATCTTCTTTTGTGTAAATTATTGGATAATGTTGAGGAAATAATTGAGGCATCCAAAAACTCTATAGCTACAATGAAGTTACAGGCTTCAAAATTAGAAAAAGATATAATCATATATGTTATAAAGGAGTTGTCTGAGCTGGAATCAGGTTTAAAGTGGGTAAACCATCCAAGGGTTATGCTAGAAGTTGTATTAATTAAGGTTTGTACCGGTACAGCAACTTCTGCTGATACTATCCATCCGGTCGGTAATTCCGATAATACCGGTACCACTAAGTCCACTGCTGCCTTTACTTCCAATGATCCCGGTACTTCCAATGCTTCAAATATTACTTCGGATATTGCAATTAAAGACACAACTAAAGTTAATAACGAAGTTAGTGACGAATTAAATACAGAAGATGAGGGTATCAAATTAGATAACAACTCTACTGATAAAGTAAATATTAAGGACAATGCAATTTTAGACCAAAAGAGCAATATAAATTTAGACCAAATATGGGATGATGTTCTAAAAGAATTGATGAAAATTGGGAAAGGTCCATTATACTTTATCTTAAGAACAGCCAAAATACTTCAAGTCGGTAAAAAATGTATAGGAATAATATTGCCGGGAGATTATGAGGCTAATAAAGATATTATTTCACAATCTGATAATATAAAACTAATTGAAAAAATACTCCGGGCAAAATTAGGTACGGAAGTTAGAGTAAAGTGTCTACTTGAAAAAGATTTGGAAAACAATAAGCAATTTGAGAATGAGTTTTCTGATACCAAATGTTCTGTTGATGATACTAAGTATTCTACTGATGATTGCGTTGAAAAAATTTCCAACTTTGCAACTACACTAAATGCTCCTTTTAATATTTATGATAAGTAAGTATGATTATACAAATATGATTATTTTATATAAATTCTCTTTTTGACGAATAGTATAATAACATGTAAAATAAAATTAAATATTAATATTATGAAGGGAGAAAGCCACTGTCCATATTTTCAGTGGCGAGATATATTATGGCAAGAGGTAGATACCCCGGATTTGGAGGGGCGAACATGAATAATCTTATGAAACAGGCTCAGAAAATGCAAAAGGATATGGCAAAATTACAAGAAGAACTTGACGAGAAAATTGTTGAGTCCAGTGCAGGTGGTGGAGCTATAACAGTTATTGCTAATGGAAAAAAAGATATATTAGAGATAAATATAAAACCTGAAGTTGTTGATCCTGATGATGTTGAAATGCTTCAAGACCTTATATTGGCAGCTGTTAATGAAGCATTGAGAAAAGCAGAAGAAATGGTAGCTAGTGAAATGAGCAAATTAACAGGTGGTCTAGGTGGTCTTCCCGGCCTGTTCTAGCTTGATTTGTTATATAACTATGATAAATCATTAATATAAAACAAATTTTTTAGGCAGAATAAAGCAGAGTAAATAAGGATGATTATAGATGAGCTACTATGCGGCACCAATAGCAAAACTTATAGAAGAATTTGAAAAGCTACCGGGTATAGGTAATAAATCTGCACAAAGATTGGCATTTCACGTGCTTAATCTTTCTACAGAAAAAGCTATGAACCTTGCCAATGCAATAAAGGAAGCAAAAGAGAAAGTTAAATATTGTACCATTTGCGGCAACCTTACAGATAAAGATCCTTGTCTGATATGTAGCTCCGGTCACTCCGGGCGAAGAGATCAGAGCATAATTTGTGTTGTGGAAAGTCCCAAGGATGTTATTGCAATGGAAAAAACCCGAGAATTTAGGGGCCTTTATCATGTTTTACATGGAGCTATATCTCCAATGGAAGGCATAGGCCCTGAAGATATAAAAATAAAAGAATTGCTTATAAGATTGCAGTCAGACGAAATAAAAGAGGTAATACTTGCTACTAACCCTAATATTGAGGGTGAGGCTACTGCTATGTACATTTCAAAGTTGTTAAAACC
>CAZEYH010000119.1:5674-7238 GCA_964515895.1 uncultured Clostridiaceae bacterium
GATTTTACAATGAGGTGAAGTATGTTTGACAATTTACAAAGTGCAGAATTTAGATATGAGGAAATAAATCATAAATTAAGTGATCCATCAGTTATAAACAATCATGAAGAATACAGGAAGTTACTAATAGAACACTCTGATTTAGAACCAATTGTATTTAAATATCGGGAACATAAAAAGATAAGCAAAGATATTGAAGAAGCCAAAGAGCTACTTGAGGAAAAGCTTGATAAAGATTTTCACAATATGGTTATTTCAGAACTTAATGAAGCTCAGATAAAACTGAAAAAAATAGAAGAAGAACTAAAAATAATGCTTCTTCCTAAGGATCCAAATGATAAACGAAGTGTTATAGTAGAAATACGGGGTGGTGCAGGTGGAGAAGAAGCCGCCTTGTTTGCTGCTGTGCTTTTTAGGATGTACTCCCGATATGCAGAGCGTAACCAATGGAAGACAGAGATATTGGACTCTAATCCTACTGAGCTGGGTGGATTTAAGGAAATAGTATTTTCTATAGATGCGAAAGGTGCTTTTAGTAGGTTAAAATATGAAAGCGGTGTTCATAGAGTTCAAAGGGTACCTACTACAGAATCAGGAGGCCGTATCCATACATCTACTGTTACTGTTGCAGTATTACCCGAGGTTGATGAAGTTGAAGTAGATATTAATCCTGCTGATCTTGAAATTGATACTTTTAGAGCAGGTGGCGCTGGTGGACAACATGTAAATAAAACTGATTCAGCAATTAGGATTACACATAAACCGACAGGTATTGTAGTTACATGTCAAGATGAACGTTCGCAGCATAAAAATAAGGATAAAGCTATGAAGGTTTTAAGGTCAAAGCTATATGATATGGCACAATTAGAACAAGATGCAAAAGTTGCCAATGCCAGAAGAATTCAAGTAGGCACAGGTGACAGGAGTGAAAGAATACGTACCTATAATTACCCTCAAGGACGGGTTACTGACCATAGAATTAATTTAACACTTTATAAAATTGAAGAAATCTTAGACGGAGATCTAGATGAAATCATAGATGCGCTTATAACTACCGATCAGGCAGAAAAATTGGCCAATGGTTCTATAGATTAATAATTAGACAATTAAAAATATTTTTCCCGTATTAAGAATATAAATAGTATAGTGAATACAAAGGTGAATTGTGAGGCAACTATGAATTTGAATTATTTGTTGAAAATAACCACTTTTGGTCTTATATCGGGAATAATCGGTACAGGTATAGGTGGCCTTTTGGCTCTTACAATTAATAAGATAAACAATCGTCTTCTAAGTTTTATTCTGGAATTTTCAGGTGGCTTAATGACTGCTGTAGTTTGCTTTGAGCTTATACCCGAAGCTCTCACTCTTGGGGGAACGCCAGTTACTTTTGTAGGCATATTCTTAGGTATAATAGTCATTATGATTATTGAAAACTTTATAAGGCATTTAGATTTTTTTAAGAAAAGCCGAATCAAGAACAATAGTGCTAGTAATCTTTTGAAAACTGGAATACTTATGGCTATAGGTATTTCCTTACATAATTTTCCTGAAGGGTTTGCCG
>CAZEYH010000120.1:0-7189 GCA_964515895.1 uncultured Clostridiaceae bacterium
TTACAACGCTATGATTCATCCTTTTGCGGGATTAGCTATTAAAGGAATGTTGTGGTATCAGGGAGAATCTAATACTTCGGAGTCATCAGTATACAAGAAGCTTTTCCCTGAGTTTATAAAGCAATATCGCACTTTTTTCAGAAATCAGGAGTTGCCTGTTTATTGTGTTCAGATAGCACCATGGCAATCGACTGATAGAGATGGGTTTGATTGGGCTGATTTTCGGCAAGTACAGCTTGATTTGTTTAAAGTGATACCAAATACAGGGATGGTTATAACATCTGATTTGGGGGATGAGAAGTTTATACATCCTCCACATAAAATACAAGTAGGAGAAAGGTTAGCTTATTGGGCTTTGGCAAAAACTTATCATAAAGAAGGATTTGTATATAGTGGTCCTATATATAAGGGATATGAAAAAAGGGGTGTCGAAATAGAGTTGAATTTTGAGTATGGGGAAGAGGGGCTTTATTCTGAACAGGAAAATGTTGAGGGTTTTGAGCTCGTTGATGAAAAAGGGAATATTCATCCTGCCAGAGCAGAGATAATTGGGTCAACTAGTATAGTCAAAGTGTGGAATACTGAAGTGAAAAACCCGGCTGAAGTGCGTTATTGTTATCGTAATTATAGTTTGGGAACATTAAAAAATAACGCAGGATTACCTGCTGCACCATTTCGTGTACGAATAGATTGATGTTTCCTCTTAAGGAAAAACGTATTTGTGGAAATTGATGGTTGGGGTTTGTGTATTGTTGTGCGATTTGAGATATTAAAGTGTGTCTATACTGTTTTGTGTTGAATTTAAGTGATTGTATGACATTTAGGCTTAAGATGAAAAAACAAATCTATTTTTTTTGTTATGTTTGTATGAATGGGAATATAAATTAAATATTGTTTAAGATGAAAACATTACTCTTTTTAAATAACATAGGGACGGCAGAAATAATTATTTTGGCGGTTCTTATATTATTGCTTTTTGGTGGTAAAAAAATCCCTGAGTTGATGAAAGGGTTGGGTAAAGGTATTAGGGGTTTCAAAGACGGAATAAAAGATGTTGAAAATGAACTGGATGACAAAGATGATAAGTCAGAGAAATAATACGATTTGATGAACGAAAATTTGGATGGAATGTCCTTTTGGGATCATTTGGAAGAATTGCGCTGGTCTGTATTCCGTTCTGTAATCGTTGTTGTCGTTTTAGCTGTTCTTGGGCTGATATTTATGCCTTATGTGTACGATTCGGTTATATTGGGACCTGTAAGGAGTGGTTTCTTTTTGTATAACTATTTGTGCAAACTGGGATCAAGGGTTTCTTTCTTTTCCGATTTTTGTAATGAGAGTTTTGATGTTAAAATTATAAATATAAATTTAGCATCACAGTTTCTTCGTCATATGACAACTTCGTTGTGGTTAGCTGTTGTTTTTTCGTTTCCATATATTGTTTATGAAATATGGAGGTTTATAAAACCTGCACTTTATCAAAAAGAAAAGAAAAACGTAAGATGGGTCTTGGCTTTTGGAACAATTATGTTTTTTGTGGGTTGTGCAGTGGGGTATTGTTTAGTTTTTCCAATGACCTTTCGTTTTTTAGCTACATATGAGCTGAGTACTACGATTGAAAATCAAATATCTCTTGATTCGTATATGGATAACTTTATGATGCTTATCTTTATTATGGGCGTTGTGTTTGAATTACCTTTATTGGCTTGGTTTCTTTCTAAGCTTGGGTATTTAGATCGATCTTTTTTTAAGAAATACCGTCGTCATACAATAGTTGTGTTGGTGGCTCTTGCTGCTATAATTACACCATCCGGAGATCCGTTTACTCTGTCAATTGTTTTCGTGCCCTTATATTTGTTGTTTGAGCTTAGTCGGTTCTTGGTACGTAAGGATCGATCCTATTAGTTACTTGAGGGTCTATTTATTTATACGAGATAAGCCGTTGTGTTTGTCTCGTTTTTTTTATTTTCTATCCTTTCTTTTTCTTTCTTTTTCTTTTGCCAATTTGATTATTATCTACCATATAGTAAATTTATTAATCTAATTTGCTCGTTTTTATTATTTATTTTCTAAATAAAATGATAATAATGAATCTACTTTTATTTCTAATTCAATACTCATATAAACAAAAATTTAGAAATACATTTAATAAATATAATAGTTAAATGTTGGTATATAATAAAATATTTTAATTAAGAAGCTTTGATATGTGAAAATTATTAATAATATTTGTGTAATTCCTTAAGTTTCTTGTAGATTATCTTTGGAAGATTTATAAAATTGATAGAATGAGAGCAATTTCAAGTAACATAATAATTATACTGATACTTACAACTCTTTTAATCTTTGGTTGCAAGAGTAAAACTCGGTATGTTGACATATTGATTGTTGGGGGAGGAGCTAGTGGTGTTGCGGCAAGTGTTCAGGCTTCTCGTTTAGGATGTGAGGTCATTCTAGTTGAAGAAACTTCGTGGTTAGGAGGGATGCTTACATCGGCTGGAGTGAGTGCGATAGATGGGAATTATAAGCTCCAGAGCGGTTTCTTTGGGGAATTTATAGATTCCCTTATTATTCATTATGGAAGTTTAGATTCTTTAAAAACAGGCTGGGTAAGCAATATACTCTTTGAGCCATCAGTAGGCAATCAAATTTTTAGGGAAATAATATCCAATGAGAAAAATATCGAAACTTACTTTCATTCAAACTTAGTTTCCCTAAAAAAACAAGATATTGGTTGGTGTGCATTAATTAATAAGAATGGTGAGCTATGTAATATTTATGCAAAGATAGTTATTGATGCTACTGAGTTAGGAGATGTATCTAAGTTAGCTGGTATAAAATACAAAGTTGGGATGGATAGTCAAGATGAGACAGGTGAAGATATTGCCCCTTCCGAATCAAATAATATTATACAGGATTTGACTTATGTAGCCATATTGAAAGATTATGGAAAGAATGTAACTATTGAGGAACCACAAGGATATAATCCTTCACATTTTGCTTGTGCAGCAATTAATGATTTGTGTGTTTCCCCTAAAGAACCCAACAGAATGTGGGAGAAAGAAATGATGATTAGCTACGGGAAACTGCCCAATAACAAGTATATGATTAATTGGCCAATAGAAGGAAATGATTATTATCTCAATTTAATTGATCTGACAGCGGAAGAGAGAGAGGAAGAGTTGAAGAAAGCCAAGCAGAAAACCTTTAATTTTATTTATTTTATCCAAAAAGAGCTAGGATTTTCAAACTTGGGTCTTGCTGATGATGAATTTCCTACTTTAGACTTGCTCCCTCTTATTCCTTATCACAGAGAATCAAGACGTATTGATGGAGAAGTCTGTTTTACTTTGAATCATATTGTTGATCCATACAATCAAAAAGAAAAATTGTATAGAACAACAGTTGCTGTAGGAGACTATCCCATTGATCATCACCATACACAGTATCAAGGATATGAACAATTACCCGATCTGCACTTCTATTCTGTTCCATCTTATGGACTTCCTTTAGGTACTATGATTCCTAAAGAGATTGATGGTTTTATTGTAGGAGAAAAATCACTATCTGTAACTAATCTTGTTAATGGCACAACCCGTCTGCAACCTGTTGTATTACAGGTGGGGCAGATTTGTGGTATTCTTGCTTCACAAGCAATCTCGAAAGAACTACAAGTTCGCGATGTATCGGTTAGAGAAGTTCAATCTATTATGCTAGAAAATGGAGGGTTTTTATTACCCTATTTGGATGTTGAGAAAAAGGATGAAAATTTCTTGGCTTATCAACGCATTGGGGCAACAGGCATACTGAAAAGTCATGGAAAAAGTGTGGACTGGTCTAATGAGACTTGGTTGAGAGTCAATGATCTTTTAGCAATTGATGAACTTGAGGGGTTGATTGATTTTTATGATTTAGATTGGGATATAGAGAGTACAACTAAAATTACTCACCTAGAGGTAGCCGGATGGATTGAAGAAATAGCTAAAAAAGAAGAATTGGTTGTCAATCCGTATGACTATCTAAAAGGAAAAGATATGAATGAGGGAATAACACGTGGAGAGTATGCTGTTATGATTGATGCATTACTAAAACCTTTTCAGAGCAAAGAGGTGGATTTAAGAGGGAACCTTATTAAATAAAACAGAATGAAAAACAGAAGAGAATTCTTAAAAAGGACGACTGCTATGGGGATTTCTGCTGTTGTTGGTTCACAATTTTCTAAAGCCAGCAATATGATAGAAGATACTAGAGAAATAAATGAGGAAATATCTAGAAAAAGCAACCTCATTGTGCCTTTGGGACAAGGATTAAAGATAACCGGCACTTTTGTGGATGAGATATCTCATGACATCCCTCATCAAAACTGGGGAGAAAGAGAATGGGAGCGTGATTTTCAGTATATGAAAGCTATCGGTATTGATACAGTAATTATGATTAGATCAGGTTACAGAAAGTTTATTACTTATCCTTCTGAGTATTTATTGAGGAAAGGATGTTATATGCCTTCTGTGGACTTGGTAGATATGTACCTTAGACTATGTGATAAGTATAAAATGAAATTTTATTTTGGGTTGTACGATTCCGGTAAATACTGGGATACCCAAGATATGTCGACTGAAGTAGAAGATAATAAGTATGTAATAGATGAAGTTTGGAAAGAATATGGGCACTACAAAAGTTTTGGTGGATGGTACATTAGTGGAGAAATAAGTAGAGCAACAAAAGGTGTAATTGATTCTTTTTACACTATGGGAAAGCAGTGTAAGGAGGTTTCAAATAACCTACCTACTTTTATTTCTCCCTGGATAGATGGTAAAAAAGTGGTACAGGCGGCGAGTTCTGCTTTAACTAGAGAAGAGGCTATATCCATTCAGCAGCATGAAAAAGAATGGGATGAAATTTTTGATGGAATAAAAGATGTAATAGATGCTTGTGCATTTCAAGATGGGCATATAGACTATGATGAGCTAGATGACTTTTTTGAAGTGAATAAAAGATTGGCAGATAAGTATGGTATAAAATGTTGGACTAATGCTGAGACTTTTGATCGAGATATGCCAATTAAATTTCTACCTATCAAGTTTGACAAGTTAAGACTGAAATTAGAAGCCGCAAAGCGAGCTAGTTATGATAAGGCTATCACTTTCGAGTTTTCGCATTTTATGAGCCCTCAATCAGCTTACATGCAAGCAGGGCATTTATATAATAGATACAAGGAATATTTTAATATTTAAAACCATAGTATGAGCCTTTCTAATATTAATATGAAGTATATGTATTTCCTAGCCTTTGTTTCGGCATTGGGTGGATTTCTTTTTGGATATGATACTGCTGTCATTTCCGGAACAGTTTCTAGTGTTACAGATCAGTTTAGTTTAAATACAATAGAAAGTGGTTGGTATGTGGGGTCTGCTTTGATAGGTTCTATTGTGGGAGTGCTTTTTGGAGGATTTTTAAGTGATAGTTTAGGACGAAAAAGAACACTATTTATTGCAGCGATATTATTTTGTGCCTCTGCTGTTTTCTGTGCCGTTTCTACAACATTTACCTTTTTGGTGATGGCAAGAATAATTGGTGGAATGGCAATTGGTGTGGTTTCTATTGCATCTCCACTCTATATATCCGAAATTTCAGTACCACAACACAGAGGACGACTAGTTGTTTTTTACCAACTAGCCATAACAATTGGTTTCTTAGGGGCATATCTTGTTAATTTTGCCTTACTGAATCTCTCAGAAGGTTATGCTGCCAATCTGACTAATCCATTGTTGAGTTTGATTTTTCACAAAGAGGTGTGGCGTGCTATGCTAGGAGTAACAATAATTCCGGCGATTTTATTTTTCTTAATTATTTTTCTTATCCCCGAAAGTCCTCGTTGGCTTATTTTGAAACAAGAAGAAACTAAAGCTTCCGCAATTTTAGAGCGTATTTTTGGTACAAAGGAAGCGGCTAAAGTTGAGGTAAAAGCTACTCAGGCAGTTATTGAGGGAGAGAAAACAAATTGGCGTCTAATTCTTCAGCCCGGAATTAGAAAAGCTGTACTTATAGGAGCATCTATAGCTATTTTGGGGCAATTTATGGGTGTGAATGCAGTACTCTATTACGGGCCAACTATTTTTGAAAGTGCAGGACTTTCCAGTGGAGATTCTCTCTATTATCAAGTGTTTGTTGGATTAGTTAATATGCTTACAACTATAATTGCTATAATGATAATAGATAAGATTGGTAGAAAAAAACTGGTATATTTTGGTGTATCAGGGATGATTTTATCTTTACTCCTTATCTCTTTCTATTTTACATTTTCAAAATCTATGGGATTATCCAGCTTATTATTGCTTGTGTTTTTCTTACTCTATATATTTTGTTGTGCTATATCAATATCAGCAGTCATTTTTGTATTCCTCTCTGAAATGTATCCAACCAAAGTTCGGGGTATAGCGATGTCAATAGCCGGACTTTCTTTGTGGGTGGGTACATATCTCATAGGGCAGCTTACTCCTTGGCTACTGCAAAACCTTGCCCCATCAGGTACATTCTTACTCTTTACAGTTATGTGCATCCCTTATATGCTTATAGTGTGGAAACTAATGCCCGAAACCACAGGGAAATCTCTCGAGGAAATAGAACAATTTTGGCAAACTAAAACAAAAAATGAATAAAATGGATTTTAAAAAATTAGCAGAACAATATAAAGTTGAATTGTTGGATAATGTAATTCCATTCTGGTTAAACAATTCTATCGACCGGAAATTTGGAGGCTATTTTTCTTGTCTAGAGCGAGATGGATCGGTTTTCGATACAGATAAGTTCATTTGGTTACAAGCTAGACAAGTTTGGTTGTTTTCAATGCTATACAATAATGTTGAAAGACGTGAAGAATGGCTCGATTGTGCAATACATGGTGCGGAGTTTTTGAAAAAATATGGACATAATGGTAATCTTAACTGGTACTTCTCACTTAATCAAGAAGGTAAACCTTTAGTTGAACCATATAATATCTTTTCTTACACATTTGCTACTATAGCTTTTGGTCAACTAAACAAAGCTACAGGAAACAAAGAGTACGGAGAGATAGCATTAAAAACATTTGAGAATGTCAGGCAGAAACAAGATAATCCTAAAGGGCAATGGAATAAACCCCACGCAATGAACATGATTTTTGCAACCAATTTTATGCTAATTGGAAGGT
>CAZEYH010000121.1:0-7179 GCA_964515895.1 uncultured Clostridiaceae bacterium
TTGAAGTTTCTTTTATTTATAGCTTTTTGCCACAGTACGGACAATAATTATATCCGGGTTCGAACTTAGCACTGCAATTGGGGCATATGTTATATGGAGAAGCTGCTGATTAACGGAATACAAATGTTTATTTTGTATATTAGTTCGATTTTCATGGTTCAACTCATATATTGTTACAGCTTCAACTTTTATAGTTTTTATGATGACTCCACCTATTTGACTTGAAATCGTATAGAAAGCTCCCTTTGCCCCACTTTCTAAGTAGCCATAGGAAAGTAGCTATCACTGCGGATATAACCGTAATAATCAGAATAACCCTTACAGGATTCTTTTCTGAAGAGATCACAACGAATATTGCATCTGTTCCTTCCATTTTAAAGATTAGATATTTTCCTTTTGTAGTATATTTTGTTTTCCTCCATATACCATCTTGCAAGAGATAGATGCTGATCCCCGAAGTTTTTTGGGCAGGGGCAAGATAGTGAACCGTACGAGTGGTCAGCCCATCATCTGTTACGGAAACCGTCCACTCTTCTAACACCTGTTTTTCTTTAAACAGACAGATTTCTGTAGAGTCCCTTTCGCCTTTAGATATTCTTCTATCTATAAGATTTTGTTCATCCTCAGATACCTTTTCACCCCTAGAAATTCTTTCTCCTTCCGGTTTCTTTTCTATTTCTGTAACCGTTAAAGATGCGTCTTTATCAAACAAACCATTTACAAGAATAACTGATAAACCATTATCACGAGTATGCTTGCTTGCCAAAGTTGTAATGTATTGTTCATAGACTGCCTCAATAGTTGCATCAAATTTTAGGTTTTTATAATCATCTGTTTCCCATTTGCCCCAATATCCCTCTTTCTTAGGAACATGGGGAATTTGATTTTCAGGAATAGTATCTCCATAGTTAAAAGATATAATAGCGATTTCTTCATCCTCTGCAACAAAGGTCAGTCGAAAAGTTTTAAAAATCTCAGGCAGCTCCTCAATAGCTAACAGTGTTTCGTAGGTAATCGGTTCAGCTTTTCCGGCATAGCTTATTCTATTTACAGCGGCTAATTCATCATGGATAAAATAATTGCTTTCCCAAAGACCATCCCCTTCTCCCGCAATGGCCCCAACAAATTCTCTAGCATTTTCCACCCTGATCAAGGAATAACAGTCATAAAGATTGGTTGCATAACCGGCAATCCCCCCCACAAAATCGGCACCGGATAAAAGGCTTTTTGCATAACATTGACGTATTGTGCCATCAGATTTTCCAGCAATTCCTCCAATATAATTACCTCCGGTGCTGGTGATACTGCTATTGTCTATAGACTCTTTCACGTATCCGAAATCCATTAGGCCTACAATTCCGCCGGCACAGTTCTTCTTAGATTTAATATTTCCATAATTTTCACAGCCGGATATAATGGCCCGTAAGAGGTATTTAGAGTTTGGAGACATTTTTTGAATCAGATTATATTCGTCTTCTAAATCGTATTCGAATTCGATGGCCATAGAACCGACAATCCCCCCTACATTGATGTCACCTTCTACCTGCCCATAATTAATACTGTCTGCCACTTTCCCAAAAGTATCCGAATCAGTGTCCCGGGCTGAAACATCCTTTGTATAATCTCTAATATTAGTATCCATTTCCGATACATTCTCAACAGTATCTACCAACAGATCAAACACAACAAACATTTGGTTCGAAACTGCCTTAATATCCGCAAGCAATGTAGGGGATGCTTCTGAAATAATCGAATTCAGGCCGGATAAAGCATTTAAAGTTTCTCCGAGGGCCTGAGAAAACTGATCCTTAGTCTTCATATACTTACTATCTACTTTTTTAACGGTTATTTCCGGATGTTTTGCTAGGTCTGAGATTAAATTGTGTATTTGTGCAGCAGCATCAGCCATGGCAGCCCCGGAATTTTCTAATAAGGCTATTGCTTCTATAGCGGAAGCAAAAGCCTGTGAAGCATAATCTGATGCTGTTTCAAAATATGGGCTTGCAGCTTCTACATAATGCTTTATATCCTGTATAATAGCAATAACATTGCTCATATCTTCAATGGATGCTTTAAGGTAATCAATACTTTCACTCAATTTATCAAAATCAATCTGATCTGATAGTTTTTTCATAGCAAGGTTTACTCTTTCCATTGCGTATATTGCTTGGGTAACTCCATCATGAATCTCTTGAAGACTTTGTACTAATTCTACACCAAAAGCCTTTATTTCTTCGGATTGAAGCAAACGAACAGTTGCAGTATTAATTTTGATCATAACATCAATGACATCCCCGGTAGCAATAGCCAAATCAGCGAAACCCTGCATTATAGCCTCTAAATCTTTCCTTGTTTGTTCGGGATCAATATTAGCCTCCTGCAAATAATTAAGCATATCCTGAAGATCACCTACAGCCTTTTGCATATCTTCCATTGAGTCGGCTATATCCTGCACTCCTTCAGAAATTTCCTCATACCATTCCGGCTGTATTGCTTCATTATCTTTATAAGCATTTATGATTTTTTCGAGACCGGAGGATACCTTTGAAATCCCGGAAGATAGCTTTTCAGTGCCTACTGCAAAATTTGCAAGTGCACTTTCTAGTGAGGTAAGTGCAGCTGATAGTTTTTCTTCATCAAAGTCACCCTCTAAACGAATTAATGCGTCGCTGATGGCTTGCAATGCATCTTTCATTTTACTTATACCAATCGATAGTTCATTTATGCCATTTTTTATGATGGGGGCATTTTCTCGCCATATTTCAGAATCCTGCAATGTGTTAACTGCATCTTGTAAGGAGCTTGCACCGTCAGCGACCTTAACCATCCCTGCAATAAGGGAGGTTACTCCCCTCTGCATGCTCGATAATGCATCCTTCATAGCTTCAGGATCACCTAGTCCGGCCTTCAAAGAGGTTAGTGAATTCGAAATATTATCAAAAGCTCCTTTTGTTGCATCCAAAGCAGCATCAATCTTGTCAAGGGCAGGATTAAGTTTGTATATACCAAATTCTATACCCTTCGCCATAATCTTCATTTGTTCCATTGTTGTCTTAAGCTTACCAATTGCCATCTTCATATCGCTTAGAGCTACAGAAAACGAGCCCATAATTGGTTCCATTGCAACCAGTACTTGTGTTATCCGGGCACTTACATTATTTATGTTATCGATGTTATCATTCAGCAATGAAATAGTCTGGTCTACCAAAACATCACCCGCAGTCTTAACATCTGCTATATATTCCCCTACTGTTGCAAGTTGTGTAGAAATTGCAGATGAATATTGGTCTGTATTATTGATTGCCGTATTAATAAGTGACTGCAAGGTATCAAGTTCCTTACGAAGCTTACCAAGAGAATTCTCTGAAAGTTCCCAAAAGGCATATGGTTCAATTTGCCCGGCAATACCCCCTACATCCTTTCGCCCATAGATAATACCGTTATTTGTACATCCGTTTACATATCCGGATTGTCTCCCTACGATGCCGCCGATATTGTATCCTACACTTCGATATCCGACTGTACCGCTGTTTGAACAGCTTTGAATGATTCCGCTGGAAAATCCTGCAATACCTCCAATATCTGAAATATTCACAATATCTGCAGTGGAAAAGGAGCTAAGTTTTTCTATATTTATGTTACTAATGTCTTCTAGGTTAAAGGTGCTTTCTTCCACTGTTGTGTTTATGTTAGCTTTGTTAGTACTTAACAGAATAGTTCCAAAGTTTTCACCGGAGATACCTCCTACATTATGCTCACCATAAGCAATCCCCTGCACAGAGCAATTTGAAATTAATCCTTCTGTTTGATTGATACCTGCAATGCCGCCTATGTATTTATCGCCCCTTATTACTCCATTGAAAATACAATTCTGGATTGTACCACTGTTATTGCCTGCTACACCACCAACGATAGATTTTGTGCCAAGAGGAGTAACAATTCCCTTAACGGTAAGTTTCTTAATCAATGCTCCCTCTTGAACATAACAAAATAGTCCTAGGGGAGAACCGTAACCTGTCAGAGAAAGACCGCTGATTGTATATCCCTGACCATCAAAAATCCCCCCAAAGGTTGGTATGGAAGTGAACTCTATTCCCGAAAGGTCAATGCTGTTCATTAGAATAACAGTTTTTCCTCGAGACCAAATGTCAAGTGAGCATTTTTTTGCTAAAGAAATTAGGTCTTCTGCAGAACTAATATATATTATATTCGAACCCTCTGTGCTTGAACCTTCAACTGCAAATGCTGTGATGCCTGGTAACGCTATATTCATGCAAAAGATAGCTACAAGAAGAAATGAAATAATTTTATACTTTTTCATGTTTTTCCTCCTATGATTCAGGGTCTTCGGATAATAGCTTCATTTCACCGGATTCAATGACAGCATTGACATCCCCGCGAACGATACCCCGAAGGTTTCCCATGATTGTGCCGGAGACTTGACCTCTAATTCGTCCGTTTACATATACCATCCCTCTGGCACTTTGTGTACGTATGGGAGGATTTACCGTAAAAGATGTCTTTTCTATAACCTTATCTCCAACCAGCAAAATCTGGGGCAAAACGAACATAACCAAAATAAGTGAAATAATTGTTCCTCGACCAAGACATACACCCATTCCGGAAATTGCAGGGTCTGAAGTCATTGTTCCAATTAAAATACCGGAAACCGCCATCATTGAACCGGAAGTAATTAATGTGGGGAATGATTGGTTCATCGTTTCAATAATTGCTTCCCGTCGAGACATTCCATGCTTCAACTCCAAATAACGGTTGGAAATGACAATGGCATAATCGATATTTGCACCCATCTGAATGGCACTGGCAATCAGGTAATTCATAAAAAGCATATTCGAGCCTGTAAGATATGGAAAAGAAAAGTTAATCCATATACTACCTTGGATAACCATAATCAGGAATATAGGTAGGGCTACCGATTTGAAAGTAAATAATAAAATAATAATAACGAACACAGCCGATAAAATACTAACCAGTGTATTATCATTGGAAAAGGCCTTGCTTTGGTCATAGTTGTTAGAAGATTCGCCCACTAAATAGACACCGTCATCATAGTATTTCCTTGCAATTTCGTGAATAGTATCCAAAAATCTGAAGGTTTTATCTCCTTCTGTAGGGAGGTTTAGATTTACTAGAATACGACTATAATTTTCACCCTGGAGCTGCTGTTTAGCAGTATTCAGTTGTACATAGGCATCATCCAATGTTTCCTGCAAATCCTCATCAAGTTTCACATATCCTTCCTGTACTTGTTCATATAAAAACATGAACATATCAATCAAAGGAACACCATACACATCCAATCCGGTAACTACCTCGCTGTAATTTTTATCTTTTAACGCATAGGCAGCATACAGTAGTTTAGCTACTTCATAGTCCATATCTGTCAGCTCTGAGAAATCTCTCGGAGTTAATTTGTCAATCAGCATATAGCCGTTCATTGCCTCTATATTAGAAAGCCCCATGGCATACTCTACTTCATCACAGCTTTCCAATTCTGCAAGTAGCTTGGCCTCGGACGCATATTTTCCTGCCGGCACTACCAGCGCAAGGGGATTTTCCGAACCAAAGGTATCCTTAATCATGGCTTTTACAATCTGCAAATCATTCTGTTTTGTTGTTTTTAAGAGATCATAACCGTAAACATAGGGACATTTCCCCGAAAAATATATTGATGCAACTAAAACCAAAACAAAAATTGGCGGTATTATCTTTCTCGTGGAGTAGGCAAACTTCCCAATAAAAGGTATTTTGGGCACAAAGTTTCTATGTTGTGATTTATCCATTAAATTACTGAATGCTAACAAAAGCCCCGGCATAAGCACAAATACGGACATCAGGCTTAGAAAGATTGACTTTATTAGAACAATACCCATGTCAAACCCAACCTTGAACTTCATAAAGGTCATTGCCAGAAGACCGCAAATGGTAGTTAAACTGCTGGCTGAAATCTCCAAAATTGCTTTACTTAATGCGTTTATAACTGCCTCCCTGGCAGGAAGTGTCTCTCGTTCTTCCTTGAATCTGTGAATCAATATTATGGCATAGTCAACCGATAATGCAAGTTGAAGGGCTATGGCAACGGAATTAGATATGAAAGATATTGTCCCGAAAAGAAAGTTTGTACCCATATTTATTAATGCGGCTGATAAAAAAGTAATCAGCATAACCGGCACTTCCGCATAGGACTGGGAAGTAAAAAGCAAAACAGCCACAACAACAATTCCAATATATATAGAAACTATTCCTACTTCTTTGGTAATAGTATCAACAAATATATCTCCAATATTTGTGTCTATATAAATATCATATTCCTTGAGCTCCTCTAGCAAAACATTAAGGGCATCAACACAATTATCATCATCCTCATCATAAGCAAAGGTTACGTTAAAAAGTGCAGAAGCGTCATTATAATGATCTTTTGTATTGTCAAATCCAACGGAAAAAATGCCTTTAAGATCTTTTATCTGTTCAGCAATAGACTCAGCCTGTTCATAAGAAATATTTGCAATCATAATATTTGCTGTGCCATAAGTGATGAATTCTTCTTGCATAATTTTTAATCCTTGTTTTGTTTCCGCATCATCGGCAAGGTATGCCGACAATTCATTTTCCACATGTACCCATTTGAGAGAAAATACTGAAAAAATGCACAAGGTTGCAAATATAAAGAAAAACAGCTGACGCTTATCCACAATAAAGGTAGCAAACTTTGTAATTAATTTATTATTTTGATTCTTGTCCTCTATCTTATTTATGCTATCTGCCATATTTTCATTGCCTCCGAGTTATTTATCAGCATTAATTTGCGATAGTAAAAAACGTAGTAAATATCAAATATCACAAATGAATGATAGTTTTATGCAAGTTTTTTATATTACGCTATTCTTTTAAAATGTTATATTCCCTAAATAACACTTCTAATAAAATCCATTATATCATCTGTAAATAAAATAGTATAGCTTTGGTTTACTGCTATTCTTCCGGAACTTAATTCGTCAATATATTATTTGATACTTTCTTGAATATTTTACCAATAGCATAACGTCTAAAACTACAATATTAGTGGTAGGTGTTAATGATGAAAAAGAAGTAGCTAATCAACTAGATAATATCTTTGCTGTGTGACAAAAAAACAAGCGTGACCAAACGGTGACCAAT
>CAZEYH010000122.1:0-5464 GCA_964515895.1 uncultured Clostridiaceae bacterium
GAGCCTAAAATTCCACGGATTAATTCACGACCAACTTCCCGTCCTATGGAACTCATAGCTGATTTTGCCATTTTTTCTATAGGTGTATCGGTAGTACGTTTTTTCTTACTTGTTTTTCCGGTGCTACGTTTACTTTGAGCTGGTTTTTCATAATCTTTTTGTTTCTGATAATTATCAGTTTTGGTGGAGGTTCTAGGTGTTTCAGATTCCTCACGCATTATTTTATCCTGTAATTTTTCGTATGCAGAAATTCTATCAAACGTATCTTCATATCTGCCATAGAAATATGAGTTTCTTATTACTTCTTCACGCTTTTCCGGTGTAATAGGTCCAATATAACTGCTGGGAGGTATCACTAAAGCTCTTTCAATAACTGATGGATGCCCCTCTCTATCCAAAAAAGATACTAGTACTTCTCCTACGCCCAGTTCAGTTATTGCTCGGGTAATATCAAATTTAGGATTTAAGCGGAAGGTCTCAGCTGCTGATTTTACAGCTTTTTGATCACGGGGTGTAAAAGCCCTGAGTGCGTGCTGGACTCTGTTTCCAAGTTGTCCTAATATTTGTTCAGGAATATCAATTGGATTTGGTGTAATGAAATACACACCTACTCCTTTAGAACGAATCAGTCTTACCACTTGTTCAATATTTTGCAGCAGAATCTTGGGTGCCTCATCAAAAAGCAAATGTGCTTCATCAAAGAAAAAGACAATTCTTGGTCTTTCCGGGTCACCTACTTCAGGTAGCTTTTCAAATATTTCAGATAAAAGCCATAATAAAAATGTTGAATATACTGCAGGAGAACGGAAAAGCTGGTCTGATGCAAGTATGTTAATAAATCCCATACCGCTAATATCTGTTTTTATCAAATCCATAATATTGAGTGCCGGCTCTCCAAAAAACTTTTCTGCACCTTGCTCCTCAAGTATAAGTAATCTACGTTGAATTGCACCTACAGACTGTTTGGATATATTGCCATACTCTGTTGTAATCTCTTTAGAATTATCAGCAACATATTTTAGCATAGCTTTTAAATCTTTAAGGTCGATGAGCAGCATCCCCATATTATCAGCTACTCTGAAAACAACATTTAAGATACTGCTTTGAGTTTCATTTAAATCTATTAATCTTGATAACAGAAGTGGTCCCATTTCAGATATAGTTGCACGTACAGGATGCCCCTGTTGCCCGAACACATCCCAGAAAGTAACAGGGAAACCTTTATACTCAAAATCATTCAATCCAAGGCTTTTCACTCTTTCATTTATTTTAGCCTTGTTTTCTCCCGGAATGCAAGTACCTGATAGGTCACCCTTCACATCAGCCAAAAAAACCGGAACTCCTATTGAACTAAATGCTTCAGCCATTACCTGCAAAGTTATTGTTTTACCAGTACCGGTAGCACCAGCAATCAAGCCATGACGATTTGCCATTTTAGGTAATAAATAGAGGTCTTTGTCACCCTTTGCTATTAGCATTTTATGCATATCAGCCATTTCAACACTCCTTTGAAATATTTAGAAATTCACCCATTATACTACATATGGAGTAAATTATATCACATTTTATATACTCATAAAAGTTTTTAAGGTGTGCTAAACAGATCTGTAGACAGATACCTCTCACCTGTATCAGGTAAAAGCACCACAATTGTTTTTCCCTTATTTTCATCCCTCCTGGCAATTTCAGTAGCTGCAAAAACCGCAGCTCCGGAAGATATCCCTACCAGTAGTCCCTCCGTTTTTGCCAAATTCCTTGAAGTTCTATATGCGTCCTCGTTTTTCACTTTAAAAACTTCATCTATAATTTCAACATTCAATACATCAGGTATAAACCCGGCTCCTATTCCTTGAATTTTATGAGGTCCCGGCTTACCACCGGATATTACCGGTGAATCAAAAGGTTCCACAGCTATTACTTTAATGCCCGATTTCTTATTCTTTAATCCTTCACCGGTACCTGTCAAGGTACCACCCGTCCCAACCGTAGCAACAAAAATATCAATCTGCCCTTCAGTATCCCTCCATATCTCTTGTGCTGTTGTTTTTCTATGAATTTCCGGATTTGCAGGATTACTAAATTGCTGAGGTATAAATGAATCAGATATATTTGCTGCCAATTCTTCAGCTTTTTTTATAGCACCTTCCATTCCTTCAGCACCGGGGGTAAGGACTAATTCCGCTCCAAGTGCTTTTAGAAAACTTCTACGTTCAGAACTCATAGTATCAGGCATAGTAAGTATCAGCTTGTATCCTTTAGAAGCTGCGACAAAAGCTAGACCAATCCCGGTATTTCCGCTTGTAGGCTCAATAATTGTTGAATTTTTATTAATCAATCCTTTTTTCTCTGCATCTTCAATCATGGCAAAACCAACCCTGTCTTTTACGCTCCCGCCTGGATTAAAGTACTCTAATTTTGCAATCAACTTTGCATTTAGTTTGTTTGCATTATTATAGTTACTTAATTCTAATAATGGTGTATTCCCTATAAGGTCTGTTAACTTTCCAGCTATCTTTGTCATAATACTTCATCCTCTCATTTTAATTTCATCATCTTCTTGTCAAAGTCAACATGCCTTTACCTGCCAACTTTACATGCTAACTTTATCTATTAACTTTAGTTTATTTAATTCTAAAGCTGTAAAAGAGGCAACAATATGCCCATTATTCCCCCAAGAAGTGCACCAAGCCATGTTATTGCCCTTAACTCATTATTAGCTATCTCTATTATTATTTGTTCTGCAAAAGCTACATCAAAGCTGTTTATCTGATCTTCAACTACTTTTGAAATGTTTAATACTTCAATAATATGTGGCAATTTATTTTTTATAAAACTGTCAAAAATATCCTTTGCAAAATCGGCAATATTTTCAATGGCTTCTCTATCTATATCTTTAAGTACATATGAAACAGGCTCATTTAAAACCATTTCAATAATATGAGACAAAATCATATTTACATTCTCATATAATTTAGGTGAACTTAAAATATCCTCGAGTTTACTTGATATAGCATTTAGTAGACTTTCCTTTATATCCTTTTCAGAAGTCTTTATTTTTTCTTCTGCCAAATCAACTACTTTGCTCTGATTTTCTCTATCAGAAATATATCCCGCAATTATTTCTACAATTTTACATGCATATTGCTCCTTATCTTCAGGCGAAACTCCTGTAACTATATTAGATACTTTGCTTTGCAAGAGTTTATTTATTGATGTTGTAACAATTAGTACAATATCTTTGTTGTTATCAGGATTACTAATATATTTTTCTATTGCTACAAATACTTTTTCTGCAATTGTTTCAGGATTCATGAATATAGTTACAAGTTTATTTGTATTTTGTGAAATAAGTTCAGAAATTGAACTTTTAAGTCTTCTTTTTACAGATGGACTCTTGAGCATTTCTTTCAACATAACTGCAATATCTTCACTATGCTCATTTATATATGAATTGACAGCATTAATAATATTGTCTGGTATTACTTCATTCAAAGTTCTTGTGTCACATTCCAATTCCTTTATTTTGTTATCTATGGCACTTTTTAACCCTGTTTTAACTTCTTCCGATGTAGATATATTATACATAAGTTGTTCTGCTTTTTCTTTTATGGTTTTAAAAATGTCTTCACTATATTTATTATATACTCTATTCTCGACCAAATTCATTAGGCTATCCTTAAACTTTTGCTCTTTTAATTGAGAGCAAACAAGGCATGTTAACCTTTGCATTATCACACTCAATAATCTGTCGTAATTATCACCAACAAGGCTAACAAGTAAAGTCTTTATAGACACATCACTTTCTTTTAATTTATTAGTGTTATCTTCAACCCATGTCTTAATTCGATAGTTTGTCCCATTGTTTGACAGAGCTTCAGTAACTGTCTCAGGAGATAAAAGATGCACACCTACCGTTTCGCCTATGCTCTTTGCTATTCTATTCATTTCTTTTGGAATAAGGCCCGGTGTAAATGGCACATGTAAACCAAATATTTTCTTTTCATAACGAGGTCTAAACAACATTTTTATAGCAAGCCAATTAGTAATATATCCAATAACAGCTCCAAGCAATATTGGCATTATAAATTTCATTTCACCCACCTCTTTCTCTTGAAATAGTTTACTCTGATTATGATAGTTTTGTCAATCGGTATACAAAATATTGAGTGCATATTTAAATTTGAAGAAATGTTTACCAGTGGCTGTCGTTACAGCGCTAGAGCCTTCACTAATGCCACTTTCCAATATTTTCTTCAAATAAATTAAATGTATTTTCTTATCCATTCATCTTACTATCAAAGTAACTAATTTTTCTTATAATATAAAAAAAGACCTACTAATTGACCTATTTGTGAATAGTCAGTCTTTTTTAAATAGGTAGTCCTTTTTATATTTTTTAATATTCTTTTATATATAATATATTTTAAGGATTTAAGGTGTTTTAGATATTTAAGATATTCCTAGACATTTTAAGGTTTCCTGGACACATAAGGATTGCCTTTGATTGAATATCTCCAAAGAAAATCTTTTGCTTCTTCTGCATAATCAATATTAATCCTTTTGCTTCTAATAATTTTTGAATCTTCAATGGCATCCCCAAAAGCAACATAAAAATCATTGTCCCATAGAGGCCTTCCATTCCGGTCTTTAGTAATATTGAAGGCTTTGCATACTTTTCCCGGACCATTGGTAAGATTTTTGCGTTGTACGATAGTAATCTCTTCTAGGGATTTTCCATATCGTAAAACAGCCATATGGTCTTCACCTTCTACAGGCTCTATTCCCCTGATTAAAACGGCACAAGGTTCTCCCTCTTCTTCAGTAACTATATTAAGACAATAATACATCCCATAAATAAGATAAACATATGCATGTCCGGGAGGTCCGAACATAACTTCTGTCCGTGGTGTTCTCCTATAGTTATAACTATGGGCTCCCTTGTCTATTGAGCCTTTATATGCTTCTACCTCAACGATCTTTCCGACCAACTGATGTTCATTAATCTTTCTAATCAAATATTTACCTAATAAATCAGGAGCCACTTCCAATGTATCTCTATTATAAAAGTCATAAGGTAAAACTTGCATATCTTTCATATGTATATTATCTGTCTCCACCTTTAGTTACACCGGTCTCCTTTGCAAAACCTTTATTTCAACTTCATGTTTCCCTGTCATTTCCGTCAAAACATCAATATTCTCTTTAATCCCCCTAATATCCACCGAAGTCCTCTGAACGGCTGTTCCAACAAGGGAGGGTTTATCATTGATGGTTTTCATTGTTTCAATAGATTGTCTTTCATTCTGTTCCATATGAGCTTGTTGGACTTCTGCAGCAGTTTCAAGTTTAGTCCGCAAATCTTCTAAAATAATAGTATTCCTATCAATTTTCGTATCCATTTTCTTCATATCAGTCTTTATTATAGTTGTGTCTTGCTGCAATAGTTTAACATCTTCCCGTGTAG
>CAZEYH010000122.1:5564-7161 GCA_964515895.1 uncultured Clostridiaceae bacterium
TGCATTGATTTTAAAACTTCCATTATTTGATTTTCCAATGAATACACCTCCTTAACACTAGTATACCATTTTTTTATATTAAATAAAAACTTTTTTACTCCAAATATCTGTATGTGTTTTTATAACACTTTACAGCAGCAAGCACAAAATTTTCAGTCGCTATTACAGAAAAACCGGCTATATAAGCCGGTTTTATACCTTGTGAACTATAATATGCAATAATATATGAGTCGTGCCTGGCACTTATTTACCTTATTTCATTAATCTATCTATTATTGCAGCAGCCTCCTCACGTGTTATAGGATTTTTGGGTCTGAAAGTGTTGTCAAGATATCCTTTTAAAACCCCTAAGTCTGCCAACACATCCAGGTAGTCCAGTGCATATTGTGCTACCATATCCCTGTCTGAGAAATAGATGCCCTTTGGTCTGAGTGAATTGTCAAGTGTTCTTCCCAGCAACGCACATGCTTCTTCCCGGCTTATATTACCATATGCATCCAAGGTTACCCCATTCCTGGAAGGTTTCCCGCTTACCAATCTAAATTTAAATGCTGCTTTAACATACTTTAATGCCCAGTCAGGTATATCTCTCCTGTCAGCAAAGGGCAAGATCACATCGTCAATTTCTGCTTTTTCCGCTCCCATTGCCAACAAAAGCATTTTAATAAACTCTACTCTTGTTATGTTGTTATACGGTTTAAAGTAATAAGCTCCGCTAATTTCTATGCCATCTACAACTTTTCGATGAACAAGGGAATATATGGAATCTCTTGACCACATGTCTTCGCTTACATCTTCAAACAATCGGAGATTACTGTTTTCTATTACTGCATATTTGCTGAATTCTGAAAGACTTACTGTTACAATATTATTCGCTGTATCAACATTACCGCCCATATAATTCCATCGGCCCAATTGCTCATCAAGCCTGTATACAGCTATTTTTCTTACATCACTATCAGGAAAGCTGCTGTATTTAATTCTTACCGGAACAGGAGAGTTTAGTTTCATTTCTTTATTCATACTTATATCGAATATTGGGCTTAACAACCTCATTCCGGGGAATCTTTCCATTAACTTATCCTGATTTTCCAGCTTGCTTATTTTGAGATCTACTGTATCAGTAAAGGTTCCTTCGGGAATGCTTAACCGGATAATATCATCAACATTTACTGTTATTGCTTTAAAAGGTTCTATTTTCCCTGCATAAATATCTTTCTTCCCTTTTTCCATAGCTGCTATATGCTCCAGAACATCAGCAGCTCCTGATATGAGTGCTGCATTAATACCAGATATTCGAGCACCGGTAGCACCCGGTTTCTTTTCCGTGCTTTCTACAATTGTTATTGGAATAGCATGTGTGTGTGCATATCCGTCAGTTACACTGTATTCCGCCATAACATAAGCCTTCCCCACTTTCAAGGCTTTGACATTAGCTTTACTGTCCAATGATACCGTTCCGGTATCTGCCATTAGGCTCCACTTGACAAGCTCCGATTTGATATAAAGATACTTTCCATCGGCATCAACAGCACATAAACCAAGCTTTAAGCTTTCTCCCAATTCAATTATAGGATTATCAGGTGTAATAACAACC
>CAZEYH010000123.1:0-2131 GCA_964515895.1 uncultured Clostridiaceae bacterium
TCAATAGAGTTATCTACTATTTTATCTATTGCACTTTCTATCTCACTATGATCAACACCTTTAGCCAAAACTAATTCACTTATAAGAATTTGTTTTGCATTATTTAGCATTTTTTTCTCACCTGTAGAGAGCCCCTTTTCCTTATCTCTTACCATAAGAGTTTTAACAACTTCTGCTACTTCAAATATATCTCCGGTTTTAATCTTGCCCATATTTTCCCGATATCTTTTGTTCCAATTATTAGTAACGGTCATGTTTTGTTCCTTCAAGGTTTCAATAACCTTTTCAACTTCCTGTTCTCCTATTATCTCTCTTATTCCAATATCTTCAACATTATCTGTAGGAATCATTACCTTCATATCGCCTATAGGCATCTTTACAATATAGTAATTTTGCTTCTGCCCTAATATTTCCCGTTCCTCTATGGATTCAATTACTCCTGCTCCATGCATTGGATAAACAATCTTATCTCCTACTTCAAACATATAAAAATTCCCCCATGTATATGAACAAAATTCAAATTTATTTTTCGCATATTTGCATTATTTAACAATAAAGTCTTAAATATAAGACCTTATTGTTTACCCGCTGAACTCTCACGACTAAGTTGTAGAATTCCTACTACACAGACCCTACTTTATCAGAATTTTTAGGCAAATACATATATAATGTAATAAGTATACTACAAAAACGTTCCAATGTCAAAGATTTCATTTTTTAAGCTGATTTTAAAGCCTTTTGCTTTTGTTCAAGTTGCATTTCACCAGCTTCATTAATGTAACTTTGTCCTACAAGTTCATATATGAGAGTTACAAATAATACTACATTCCTCATAGAATCACCAAATCCAGGCAAGAAATATCGTTATCTATAGAATTAAATCCAATACCTCTTTTATATTTCTCACCCCACTTAGCTTAATTTTATTATTATATAATTGGTCATTCTTTTGTTCTACCATCTTCATATTTCCATATGGTATTATACATGATTTAAATCCTATTCTCATTGCTTCATTTATCCTTATCTCAATTTTATTAACTGCCCTTACTTCACCTGTTAATCCAATTTCACCTATTAATATTGTATCAGAATCAACATTTACATTTTTAAAACTTGAAGCTATGGCGACGGCTATTCCCAAATCGCACGCGGGCTCAACAACTTTTAGTCCACCTACCACATTAACATAGGCATCATAATTATGAAGATGTAGGTTAGCTCTTTTTTCTAAAACAGCCATTAAGAAGGTTACCCTGTTATAGTCTACACCCGTAGTCATTCTTCTGGGCATACCGAAATTAGTAGGACAAACAAGGGCTTGAATCTCCACCAACATAGGCCTAGTACCCTCCACACTAGAAACTACAACAGAGCCCGGAACGTTTTCGGGCCTTTCCGATAACATTGTCCTTGAAGGATTTTCCACTTCTTCCAGTCCTGATTCCTTCATCTCAAAAATCCCAATTTCATTTGTTGAGCCAAATCTATTTTTAACAGACCTTAAAACCCTATAACTAAGATGCCTCTCCCCTTCAAAGTATAAAACAGTATCTACCATGTGTTCCAAAACTTTAGGCCCTGCTATGGCACCTTCTTTTGTCACATGTCCTACAATTATCATTGGAATATTAAGTGTTTTTGCCATTCTCATAAAAACTGCCGTTGTCTCCCTTACCTGGCTAACTGTACCGGGAGCAGAAGTTAGGTCATCATTGAAAATTGTTTGTATTGAATCAATAATTACAATACCCGGCATCTCACTAATAATCAATTTTTCTATAATCCGTAAATTTGTTTCTGCTGCCATCATTATTTTTGGATTCTTTATATTAAGTCTATCAGCCCTTAATTTTATTTGTCTTATTGACTCTTCGCCGGAAACATAAAGAATTTTATCTCCTAATTTAACCTTATCACAAACCTGAAGTAGCAGTGTTGACTTACCTATTCCCGGATCACCGCCAACTAAAACAATAGAACCTTTAACTATACCACCACCTAGCACTCTATCCAACTCATTTATTCCAGTGCTATACCTTTCCTCTTCTTCTATTTCTATATCTTTTATACTAATTGCTCTAGTTTCTCCAACTCTATCCCTATCTAAAGCAGTTTTTCTACCTTTAGC
>CAZEYH010000123.1:2231-7124 GCA_964515895.1 uncultured Clostridiaceae bacterium
CTTGCTTTAATATAATCTTTTCTATCAATATGATATAATGCAATCCACAAAGTAGCAATTATCCACGGATTTCCACCGATATAATTATCATTTTCATAACGTCCAATCCCTCCGACTTCAGGAGATTCAAGAAGATGCTCTATAGCTTCCACTGTTGATTCTATTCTGGGGTTATCAGTATCAAAAACACCAAAAGGTATACATAAACCAAGAAGACTTACATCCACAGTGGAATCTTCCAAAGTTACATCCCTGTAATCACCTTTGGAATTAACTTTAATAAGTATCTTTTCATTAGTAAATTCACTTCCCCATGGGTTTAATTTTGCCCTTACACTTCTCAAATAGCGCCCATATTCCTTTTTCCATAAAACCTTATCAATAGCTTTTTTAATTTCAGTAGCGGTTTTTTCCCATTTATCTGTAATTTTATTAGTCAATTCAAGTATTTTCGCCATTTCAACTCCCGCCATAATTCCACCATACACTGCAGCAGAAGAATATGTGTGTTCACCCATCCTCTCTTCCCAGAGATCATAGCTTGGTTTTGGAAGACCTGTATCTTTATCAATAAAGGAAACTAAAAAGTCCACACCTTTTTCAATACTTAACCACATCTTTTCTAAAAAATTTATGTCTTTTGTTTTTTTATAATGCTGTAGTATACCCCAAATTAATGCTCCAGTCTCATCTACCTGTAATCCCCATGAAGGAGCTAGGTTGCCATCCAGATAATATCTTTGATACCAAGAACCATCATAATCCTGTGTATTTACCGCCCATTCATAAAACTTGTCAACCATATTTTCAAACCCGCATCTATCCAATGCTTCTGTAATAAAAGCTGCGTCCCGTCCCCAACAATATGCATACCTCCCGCATTTAGTAAAATCTTCATCCACTTCAGGAGCAGCCAGCAATCCGCCTGTCCTTTCATTTTGCATAAGTTTAAACACTAAAAGTGATCTTTTGTAAAGATCATCAATTATAGGCATTCCCGTATTTACGCTTCTAGCTTTTGCGAGGAAATCCCTCCAATATTTTTCAGTTAACTGATACTGTTTTAACCATTTACATTGTCTTGTTTCATTTGTCAGGTTTTTTAATGCTTTAAGATTGTCGGATGCACAAATATAGAGAGTAAAAGACTTTGTTTTACCCGGTAAATTCTCTCCTAAATCCCATGATACTGCTCCATCATGCATCATACCAATGGAATCAAAACCATGAAGTTCTGTGGATTTTGCAGCATCAAAGGCATTATTCCCTAATTGAAATTTATGGGCATCTCTATCTGCTGAAATAGATATATAGTAGCTATGCCTATAATGAACTAAAGCTTCATTTTCAAAGTCGAATAGTGTCCCTCTAATATCCTGATTATTGGTAATGAAAGATGAATACAACATGTACCCGAGATTACAATTATTCAAACCGGTATTTTTTATTTCATAATGTCTTACTAATATATTGGTATCGGGCAAAACAAAATCCACCTGACTTATTTCTATCTCTATGTCCCTGCCAATATAATTGGTTATCAAGATATTAGTATCATCAATATAACCCTGATTAATATCCCATTTATCATCGCTAAGCCATACTGTGCTATGCTTTTTATCAGAAAAATATATTCCGCAACTAAATCTCTCAATATGTTGCGGATAATCAATATTTGGCCAGTAAAGCCTTACAAGCTCCCCTTTATCTGTCAGACATCCAAGCATACTTGAATTTCCAATTATTGCATTATTAAAGTAGGTTTTTATTTCCATCACCCTCCATAAAAGTTTTCCTAATTTAACTAAATAAATTATGATTATTCCCCAGAAAGTTGTTTCACAACTTTTCACTGCAGGATTACCTGCAGTGTGTTGCAACTTCGTTGCAGCCTGGTGCAATCTAATATGGTTATCCAGCCTTCATATGAAGGCCGATGAAACTCAACGTGCCTAAAGCTTCATCAGAAAGTCATTTCATGACTTTCTGGGTGATAATCATATTATATCATTCAGTAACCAAAATGTATCATAAATATTTTACCTCATATAGCATAAAATAATTAAAAGAAATTTTACTTATAAATTAATAGATTTATAAACTTTTGTATTTGTAGATTATAGCTTTAAAAACTTATGGAGGTATAGGATGTGCTTGAATTAAATAAAATTATTTTTATAATTACTCAAATTTTGCAGATTGTAATATTTGTTGTAGGGTGCTACTTTTTTAGTATATCGATATTCGGTTGGGTGAAAAGGAAGGAAGAAGATGCCTCCTCTTTCCCTCCCGAAAAAAAATTTGCTCTTGTAATTGCCGCTCATAATGAGGAATTGGTAATTGCTCATATTATTGATTCACTTTTCAGACAAAACTATCCACAACATCTCTATGATGTTTTTGTAATAGCAGATAATTGTACAGATAAAACAGCAGAAATAGCCAAGGAACATGGTGCAAAAGTCTTTGAAAGAGAAAATAAGAAGCAAAGGGGAAAGGGCTATGCTTTGGAATGGATGTTCAATAATATTTTTGCTATGGAAGATAAATATGATGCTGTAAGTGTTTTTGATGCAGACAACCTAGTTTCTTCTAACTACTTGATGGAAATGAATAAGCAGTTAGTTAAGGGATATAAAGTAATCCAAGGCTATATAGATAGTAAAAATCCTTTTGATTCATGGATTACATGCTCTTATTCCATAGCATTCTGGTTATCTAATAGAATATTCCAACTACCAAGATACCATTTAGGACTTACATGTGGTCTTTGTGGTACAGGATTTTGCGTTGACCTTAAAGTATTGAAAAAAATAGGTTGGGGAGCTACCTGTCTCACTGAAGATCTGGAATTTACAATTAAACTTGCATTAAATGGTATCAAAGTTGCTTGGGCCCATAATGCAATAGTGTATGATGAAAAGCCTATAACTTTAAGGCAGTCATGGAAGCAAAGAAGACGATGGATGCAAGGCCATGCAGACTGTGCAAGTCGCTTCTTGTTACCTCTTTTAAAAAAGTCATTTAGAGAATGTAACCTTATATCCTTTGACTGTGCAATTTATCTGTTCCAACCCATTAGGTTCATACTTCTCGGGTTGGCTACAATTATGATGTGGATACAAACTATTTATCCTCTATCTCCCTTTTACAATTTGAAGTATATTTTCCCTATAGGGTTCTGGAATATATTTGTAATTTTTCAGTTTCTATATGGGCCTCTAATAATTTTGGCTGAAAAAAAATTTAACCCAATAATTATATTGGGTTTTTTAATATATCCTATTTATTGCCTTACATGGGTTCCAATCACCATTCAAGGCTTCATAGGTAAAAACAATAAGCATTGGTACCACACTATTCATACACGCGAAATAAGCATTACCGAGCTGGAAAAAGCTTAGCTAAAGCCTTTTACTGCTTTAGCTATTTGATCATTTAAGCATTTAATGGCTTAAAGCTTTAATGCTTTTTTATCCATATCTTTTGGCTGACGGCTTTTAACTGAAAATGTTATTTTTTCTTCATCCAAATCTATTAATACACTATCCCCGGCTTTAATCGCACCTTCCAGCATTTCTTCAGCCATCTTATCTTCAATCATACTTTGTATTGATCTTCTTAACGGTCTAGCACCATAAATAGGGTCAAATCCTTTTTTTGCAATAAAGGTCTTTGCTTTATCTGAAACTTCTATACTAATTTCATTTTGCTTTAGTCGTACTGCAAGATTATTCAACATAAGACCTACTATTTGTTTTATGTGTTCTTCATCAAGTGGGTGGAATACAATTATTTCATCCACCCTGTTTAAAAATTCAGGTCTAAATGTCTTTTTTAATTCTCCCATTACATTATTTTTCATATCTTCATAGTTTTGCACTTTGTTATCTTCATCAGCTGAAAAGCCTAGACGCTTTGGTTCTGTGATAAGCCTTGCACCCACATTGGAAGTCATGATAATAACAGTATTACGAAAATCTACTACTCTTCCCTGTGAATCTGTAAGTCTCCCGTCTTCCAATATTTGTAACAATATATTAAATACATCAGGATGGGCTTTCTCAATCTCATCAAAAAGCACCACAGAATATGGCTTTCTTCTTACCTTTTCAGTCAACTGGCCACCTTCATCATACCCTACATAGCCCGGAGGTGAACCTACCAATCTTGATACTGCAAAACGTTCCATATATTCCGACATGTCAATTCTTACCATTGAATTTTCATCACCAAAAAGGGCTTCTGCAAGAGCTTTACTCAATTCAGTTTTACCTACCCCAGTAGGTCCAAGGAAAATAAATGATCCTACCGGACGTTTAGGATCTTTCAAACCTACCCTTCCCCTTCTTATAGCTTTAGATATAGCCTTCACTGCTTCTTCCTGACCTATTACTCTTTTATGAAGTATTTCTTCCATATTCATAAGTCTTTCAGTCTCTTCTTCAGCAAGCCTTTTTACAGGTATTCCCGTCCAACTTGCTACTATTTCTGCTATCTCATCTTCAGTTACGGTATCGGTTTTAGTTTGGTTCTTCTGCTGCCAGTCATCTTTAGCTTTTTCAAGCCTTTCTCTTGTTTCCTGTTCCTTATCTCTTATTTTCGCTGCTTTTTCAAACTCTTGACATCTTATTGCGTCCTCTTTTTCCTTAACCAAATTTTCCAGTTCCGCTTCCAGTTCTTTAAGATTGTCAGGAGTGATAAATGATTTCAAACGTACCCTAGATGCAGCTTCATCTATTAAATCTATTGCTTTATCCGGTAAATATCTATCTGTAATATATCTATCTCCTAACTTTACCGCAGATTCTAAAGCATCATCAGTAATTTTTACTCTATGGTGGGCCTCATATTTATCCCTTACTCCCTTCAATATTTCTACAGCTTCTTCAA
>CAZEYH010000124.1:0-7105 GCA_964515895.1 uncultured Clostridiaceae bacterium
TTTTCTGGTTTTAGATTTTTCAATGGGAGATAAAATAGGTGCTATCAGTAATGAATCTCCAAACATATATTGATCATCTATATGCATGACATTCCTGTCTTCAGGATACTCTATTATCAATGCACGTACCATAGGAAGAGCAGTTTTGCTTGATTTTCGTGCTTCATTATAAATATAGGGCATCAGTCTGTACTTTAACTTTGCGAATTTTCTGAATATATTTTCTGCTTCTTCACCATAGGTCCATGGCTCACGGCTATTGTGGTTCCCGGCTCCATGGCAACGAGAATGACTGGAAAAAAAGCCAAATTGTGCCCAGCGAATGTACAGCTCGGGAGTAGGTTTTCCAATGAATCCTCCGATATCATGAGAATAGAAAGGAAAGCCTGATAAGCCTATACTTAAAGCACCACGGACTGTTCCGGACAGACCGCTCCAATTGCATTGACTGTCGCCTCCCCAATGTAACGGGTAGCGTTGACTTCCTGCTGTTCCGCTTCGACCCCATACGATTCGCTCACCTTTAACCTCGTAAATAGCATCAGATATTAGAGAATTGTAAATAAGAGAGTATAAATTATGAAATCTCCTGCCCTCTATATTCTTATAAATAGCATTTTCGGGGATTCCCTCCCCAAAATCTGTTTTAATGGCTGCTGCTCCTTTTCTTATAAGTCCTTTAATTTGTTCTGCATACCAATCACAAGCTTCCGGATTAGAAAAATCAATAATTGCATCATCTAACCACATTCCTATTGTTTCTTCAGGATATGAAAACAATTTTCCATTAGGCATAGTAGCAAAATATCCCTTTTTCACACCTTCTAAGTAATTTTCATTATTGTCCTTAGGTGGGACAAAATTATATTGCCAAAGGGATATCCTAAAACCTTTTTCTTTCAACTTTCTGATATTTTCTTCAGGATTTGGAAACCTTTCAGGTGAAAACTTTAAATCACAATTCCAGTCTTCTGTAAACCAGGCAGGGTCCAAATGGAGGACATCACATGGAATGTCCCTTTTCCTTAACTCATCTGCTACTTCAAAAACCACATCCCAGGATAGGTAGCTATTTCTACTCATCCAAAGACCGAAGCTCCAAACCGGAGGGGTAGGTGAAAAACCTGTTAGCTGACAGTATTTATATAGAATTTCCTTTGGAGTTGGTCCATATATCACAAAATAATCCATTAGATCATCTTCAACCGCAAATCCTAATGCCGATGCATCCATAGTTCCGATTTCCCATTCTGTTCTACAAGAGGAATTAACAAAAAGACCGTAACCTTGGGTGGAAATTAGAAAGGGCACATTAATGTAAGTCCTTGGATTACTGGCACCTATTGCATCCTTATTCCAAAAATCAACTTTTTTTCCTTTCCTGGTAACATGATCAAAACGTTCACCTAGTCCATAAATTTCATCTTGGTTTTCCAATTGGAAGGATTCAAAGTAGCACGTTCTATCCCGATGTTTTGCAAAAGAGATATCAAGTATATCCGAAGTAAATAAATCAGAACGAACCTGTTCCCAGAAAATTTCTCCTTTCTTATCATATGCTTTCATACAAAAAACTTCTTTATTAATTTGCAGTGTGATATCATCAGTCATTACTTGAATAGTTTTATCATCCTCGTTTACAGCCATCTTTATATTTTCCTCCGGCTGCCCAATGAGCAGACTTGTTCTTAATTTTTGAGGTTGTTTAACTTCAAGTAAAGGAGATTTGCAATATTTTATTCTAAATACGTCAGAGGACCATATTTCAATATCAATATAAAAAATCTCTGATGCATCACCCAATTCTTTCATTTGATGCATAGATGTCTCATGGGTTTGTACTGTTCTATGTAAAAACCCTTTAGTTTTACATGCAAGACTAATACGATTTTTATCAACAGTATAAGAGTTTATACTGAATGGCCTAACAAAAACCACATTTTCTCCTTCCTTAAAAAAAGTCGGACCTCTTAAGTCGGATGAGAAATTGTTGTGATTTAATGTAGATGTGTTTTGATTATCAATTTTTTGCGGAAAGTCACTAGAATCTATATCAATCATATATACATAGCCTCCTTTAAAGAATTCTAAAAATTTCCTTGTATCCTTTCCATGAAATACAATTTTTAGAGATATTATATCATAGAGTTTGCATATGTCAATTGCTTTAACAAACACAATATTACAATTATGTCAGTAAATAGATGAAAATATAAGTGAATAGCTTTGTTGTAAATACTTTCAGATATTATTAATTTTATATTATAAAATAATTCTAAAATTATTATTTTATAATTCTAATGAAATTCTAATCTTATATTAAGGTGAAGCTAATTATCTTGATATATAATAATCGCATAGATACATAACACAGACATAATTAAAAAATAAAAAAATATGAGTTTGAGAAATGGAGGATAATTTAAATGACTATTTCAATGGAACAAATTGATGAACTTAGAAAAAGAACAAATTGCAGTTATGAGGAGGCAAAAATACTTCTCGAAAAACATAATGGAGATTTGCTTGAAGCTATTGTTGAGTTTGAAAGAAAAAATCGTTCAAGCTCAAATAATAAAAGCCATAATGGAACTGTAAGTCTTGGGGCAAGAATTAAACAGTTAATTAACAAGGGGTTTAAAACAAGATTTATTGTTGAGAAATCCGGGGAAACTATTATAAACATATCGGTAAACCTCCTTATATTAGCAGCAATTATTTTACACTGGTTTTTGCTTATAGCTTTAGTTATTTCCTTTATATTCGGATGCAGATTTAAAATCCGTAAGGAAAAAGGTGAAAGTATTGATTTAAACAAAATAATTAATGGTTTCGGCAGCAAAGTAAGAGAAGCTACAGTAGAGTCAAGAGAACATAATAAACAGAATGACACGAAAAAATACGAAAATAAAAGCAATGATGGAAATGATGACAATAATGATAATGACGGATATAATGAGATTACAGTAGAATAAATATAGAAAACCAACCTGATTATTTTGTAGGTTGGTTTTTTCTTCTTTTATTCAGCTTCATTTATGAGTTTAATTTCACTATAGCTGAATTTAAAGGCTCTACAAGACGTTACGCAATGTTTCTGCCATTTATATATATGGGTCATGTACAGAAAATGCTTCCTACAAAGAAAATGTACTCTGTAATGAACCTAATAAATGTGTTACAATATTTTTGTATCCATAAGGTGTCCCGAAGTGAATTTATAGGTTATAAAGGTCAGAAGCTTCGTATATGGAATATATGGAATATAGTGTGACATGGAAAAAATGTGCTTGTAGGTCACGTAAGTATATATATTAGTATATATAAAGGATGTGCATATTTGTATATGAAAGATGTTATATTAATTGTTGAAGATGAATCTAAAATTGCACGATTTCTAGAACTTGAATTGAAACATGAGGGCTATGATGTTGAAATTGCATATGATGGAAGAGCCGGCTATGAAAAAGCAGTTAGCCAAGATATAGATCTAATCATACTTGATCTTATGCTTCCGGAACTAAGTGGAATTGAAGTATGTAGGCGTGTTAGAAGAGTATCTGATGTACCTATTATTATGTTGACTGCAAAAGATGATATTTCTGATAAAGTCATGGGACTTGATATGGGTGCAGATGATTATGTTACTAAACCTTTTGCCATAGAAGAATTATTAGCTAGAATAAGAACAGCATTAAAAAGAAAATCGAATTCAAAAAGACATAAAAGAGATACAATAGTGGCAGGTAATCTTGAATTATCAAAAAGTGAGTTTAAGGTTACATATTGTGATGAAGAGATCATGTTATCAAAAAAAGAATTTGAACTCCTTCTCTATTTTATGGAGAATAAAGATATTGTATTAACACGTGAAAAAATACTGGAAAATGTCTGGGGTTATGATTTCATGGGAGATACTAATATAACAGATGTATATGTAAGATATTTAAGAAGTAAGATTGACCAAAGGTTTGGGGTTCAATATATACATACGGTAAGAGGAGTAGGATATACGTTCAGGTATGAGTGATTATAGAAGAAATTTATTTTCAAAAATTTTATCCGGTATAGTTAAAATTATAACATTTCCCATATATGCAATATTTTATGCTGTTAGAAAACTGCTTGAAAAAAGCAGGTTTTCGATCAGGGTGAGTTTATCTTTAATGCATCTAAAAATTGTGTTTAAGACATTGCTTTTAACAAGTATTCTAATTTCCTCCATTTATGGAATATATAGAATGTATTTTGTATTTGAATATTATAATTTGGTTATTGAAAATATTATTAGCAGTCAGAAAATTGAATATAAAATGCTTAAGGGAATCACCGGAGATAAACACTATATAGTTGTATATGATAAAGATAAGGAATTTCTATTTTCAACAGATTCAACAGACTCAACTAATTCAACAGGGTTGTTTGAAGAATACAAACACAAGGATATTATTAACTTTACCACGGCTGACAACAGAAATTTTATTATTCTAGATAGAAAAATATCCCTCTATGGAACAGATTATTTTATAAATATATACACAGATTTAACGGATGAAATTAAAGATATATTATACCTTCTAAAAATCATTCTTTTGGTAAATACCGGTGGAATTATCTTTGCATTTATATTGAGTATTATTATAGGAAGAAATGTATTTTTGCCCATCAAAGAGATGACTGAAGCAGCTAAAAGTATTTCGGATCAAAATATGAATGTACGTTTAAATGTCACCGGTTCAAAGAATGAACTAAAAGATCTTGCAAAAACTTTCAATGAAATGATGGATAGGATAGAAGATGGATATAATAGGCAGAAACAGTTTGTTTCAGATGCTTCTCATGAACTAAGGACACCAATTGCTGTATTGCAAGGATATATTGATATGCTTGACCGCTGGGGTAAAAATGACAAAGAAATATTGCAGGAATCTATTGATGCAATAAAAAATGAATCAGAGAACATGAAAGATCTTCTTGAAAAGCTGCTATTCATTGCTAGAAATGATAGAGGAACCTTAGCCCTTCAAAAAGAAAAATTTAGTCTAACCGGATTGGTTGAAGAGATTGTAAAGGAAACCGAAATAATTGACAAAAGTCACGAATTGAACTGCAATATTGAAAACAGAATATATATTTATGCTGATAGAAATACAATTAAACAGGCATTAAGAATATTTCTAGATAATGCAATAAAATATACGCCTAAAAGTGGTAGGATTACAATAAATCTTACTACTGAAAAAAAATATGCTTCTATAGAAATAATAGATACAGGAATTGGCATGTCAGAAGAAGAAATGAAGCATGCATTTGATAGATTTTACCGTTCAGATAAATCCAGAAAAAGAGAAAAGGGAGGACATGGATTAGGACTATCAATAGCTAAAATAATTATTTTGAGTCATAGAGGAAAAATAAATGTAAAGAGTAAACCATCAGAGGGAACTAAGGTAAAGGTTCTTTTACCAATTTAAGAATCGGATGATAGAATGAAGACCAAAAAATGAAGACCTCTATTATTAGTTTATTCTTCCCTCGGTAACAGGGGACACTCTTCAACATAAAAGGAATTACCCTCTGCTTTAGAGAAGAGTTCCCCCTATCCTGCTGCGGCTCCTTTACTAATGCTACTTTCCAATTTTTTAAAAAAAATTAATACACTCAAGCTCTACTACTGAACAAAATTTATTCAACAAAAAATTATTCAACTATGATAGCATCTGTAGGACATTGAGATGCTGCCTCATTGGCACAATCTAGATCTTCATCTTCCAGTTCATCATCTATGGCACCTGCTTTCCCGTCATCTTCAATCTCAAAAATATTAGAGCATAAAGATTCACATAAACCACAGCTGATACATGCGTCTTTATCAACAAAAGCCTTCATGATAAATCACCTCTTTCTACGATATATGTTATTAATTTGCCACAATTATAGTTAGTTTAAACAATTTCCTATATTTTAAATATTCTAATGTTATATGGGAATTACTGGTTATTGTTGATAATAAAATTTATACCCCATTCTTTTTATGGTATAATAAATTTAGTTAATCAAAACAATTAGACGGGAAAGTTAAGGTATATTGTAAATACATTAAACAAAGCTTTGTTATGATTTATAATTATTAATGAATAGATGAAAGGACTAATTATTATGGCTGTTAATAAGGTACGTGAGTATTTAAAAAAATGGGGAAGAGAAAATGATATATTAGAGTTTGGTGCATCTACTGCTACGGTTGAATTGGCAGCGCAAGCATTAGGAGTTGAACCTGCAAGAATTGCAAAGACTATTTCTTTTAAAAACAACGAAAGTGCAATGTTGATAGTTGCAGCAGGCGATGCAAAAATACATAATGGCAAATTTAAGTCAGAATTTGGATTCAAAGCAAAGATGCTAACACCTGACGAAACTCTTGAATATACAGGATACGCTATTGGCGGAGTTTGTCCTTTTGACTTAAAAGATAATATACCGGTATTTCTTGATATATCTCTTAAACGATTTGAAACTGTTTTCCCTGCCTGTGGGAGCAGTAATTCTGCAATTGAGCTTACGTGTAAGGAGCTTGAAGAATATTCCTTAAGTGAAAAATGGGTTGATGTTTGCAAGTACTAGATACACCCATAGAAAAGTACTTTATATAGCAGGAAGATTTTAAAGAAGATGTAGTAATTTAAACAGAAAACTTTAGCTCTTGACATTTTCCATTATATATAATATCATTTAATTGTAAAAACGTTATTACTAAGGTGAAAAAATAATAAGTGGAGATTAATTATTATGTTTAATTTATCAGAACTATCCCAACCAAGTACTAACGACTGGGCATTTATAGATGAACTAAAATCTGAGCTTCATCGTAAACCTCATTGGAATCGCAAAACTTCTTACCCTGGAGAACTGGATCTTACTAAAGGGGTCAGAATATTTAAAGATTATCCTGACCCTGAGGGATTGCTTGACACAGCATGGCAAGATCTAGAGAGATTTCTTAAGGATATTTCAATACCCATTTTTCAGTGCGATCAGGATTTAAAATGTAATCAAGATGCAAAAGTTTCAAAAACCGGACAAGTTGCTCCTGTTTGCCAAGCTG
>CAZEYH010000125.1:0-7095 GCA_964515895.1 uncultured Clostridiaceae bacterium
TTAATGAACTATTAACCGAAAGGTGAATTTACACCAACTTTATGGACTTGACTCATTTTTAAATTTTAATTATTATTATGATATTTTCAAATCCGATTATGTTACTTAGAAAACCACAACATATAACAATCAACGATTACTTAGATCTTGACACATTAAAAGATCTAAATAAAAATGTTCTTAGGAATGTGAAGTAAAGACTAATATAAGAATATTAAAATTCAAGTAATGGAGTATAATTAGAAATATGTCTAAAAATCCTAATTATGAGATAAAAGCAATTCAGCAAAAGATGGTAGAAACCCTTTTCTATTTTCAAGATTTTTGCGAAACACATGACTTGCATTTTACGCTTGCCGGTGGGTCATGTCTTGGCGCAGTTCGCCATCAAGGCATGATTCCATGGGACGATGATATTGATGTATTCATGCTTCGAGAAGATTATGATAAATTAATTAATTTATGGGATAAATATGCGGATACTTCCAGATATTCATGCTTAAGATCAAATGATCAATACAATATCCATCATGCTGCAACAGAAATCCGGGACAATCATACAACCTTTATCACGACTTATACACAAGATTTAGATATAAATCAAGGTGTTATGATTGATGTTATCCCGATTGATCGTGTTGCTTCCTCTCGCTTCAAGCGCTATAGGCAGGTCTTTTATGCCTTGCTTTTTGCCTGTTACAATTTTCAGCGATTGCCCAAGCATAAAAGCGGCTTTACAAAAAAGCTCACACAAATTGCTCTCACTTTCGTGAAATCTTTTGATAAAAGATATAAAATTTGGAAACACTGTGAAGATAAATTCATCGAACTAGGAGAAAAGAATAATGGTCAAGTAGCTTCTTTCATTGAAGGCTTAAAAATTATACGCCAAGTTTTTCCCGAAGAATGGATCACTGAACCAAGTTATTTAGATTTTGAGGGGAGAAAAATGCCTGTTCCACAAAACTATCATCAATGGTTAAAGATGTCATATGGTGATTATATGACACCGCCTCCTCTGAATGATAGAGATTTGCGCCATGATATTATTTTTGCTGACATGGACAATAGCTATTTAAAGTATAAAGGCATATATTATTGTATAAACTTAAAAAAGGATTAAATATGTTTAAAAAGTTAAGAAGTGCATTTTCAACCAGAAAAGCAATGCAGAGCACACCACCAAGTGATATCGTGCATGAGCTTAGTACTGAAGAAATGAAACAATTACATGATTGCTTTCTGGAAATTTTAAAGGATATTGACAAAGTATGTTCAAAGCATGATATTTGTTATCTAGCTGCTGGAGGAACTGCTTTGGGTTCAGTCCGACATAAAGGATTTATCCCCTGGGATGATGATGTTGATATTTTAATGCCGCATGATGATTTAAAAAAATTTATAGAGGTATTTGATGAAGAATTAAGTGACAAGTACGAGATGACAGCCCCTAATTCACCCTACCCTTTAGAGAGTATGATTTCAGCTGTTTATAAGAAGAATACTTTGAAAGCAAGTTTTTCAACTTATAAAACTCCTTTTCCTCAAGGTATTCATATTGATATTTTCCCAATTGAAAAAGTGCCGAAAAATCCCATTATTCGTTTTTTTAAAGGTTATACAGCAATGGCATTACAGTATCTTGCAGTCTCAGCTTTATTTTATAAATATAGAAACCCACAAAAAAAAGAATTATTCTATCAAACTGCTGCCGGAAAGTTCAATTATAATTTAAGATGTTTTGTAGGATTTTTGACTTCCTTTATGTCTCCGGAAAAGTGGGGTAATGCTTTTGATAATTATGTACAATGGCATCGCGATTCAGATTTACGGGGAGTCCCTACCGATATGGGACATTATTTTGGACATATTATGCCCAAAGAAGTTTACTTTCCAGCTCAAAAAGGTCCTTTTGAAGACTTTCAAATCAATTTACCTGCAGATACGGACGCCTATTTGAAAAATCAATATGGTGACTATATGCGAATTCCAGATGAATCGGAGCGCGAAAAACATTACTCTGTCGGTTTCAGTGTTAATCTCGAAAAAGACAGAGCAGAAGGTAAGATTTTATGAGCAAAAAATTAGATAAGGATCTTAACCCAATTGATATCGTTGTGCCTTGGGTAGATGGCAGCGATCCTGACTGGCTAAGTTTGAAAAAGCAATATACTCCGAGCAGTATGTGTGATACTGATGAATCTCGATACCGTGCATCTGATACGTTCAAATACTGGTTTAGGGCGATTGAAAAGAATGCTCCTTGGGTACATAAGGTGCATTTTTTAACATTTAGACATGTTCCTGAATGGCTTAATATAGATCATCCTAAACTACAAATTGTGCAGCATCAAGATTTTATTCCACAGAAGTATTTACCTACTTTCAGTTCCCATGTGATTGAAATGAATTTACATCAGATTCCTGGTTTAGCCTCCCAGTTTATTTACTTCAATGATGATGTCTTTTTAATAAAAGAATCTCGAAGAGAAGATTTCTTCCGTAATGATTTACCTATGGATGCAGCAATTTTAGGTATGATTAAAAATAATCATGTTGAAAATTTTATGCCATATATCATGCTTAATATGATGGCAATTATCAATATGAATTTTAATAAAAACAATGTGATAAAAAATCATTTAGGTAAATGGTTTAGCTTTAAATATCGCAAACTTCTTTTAAACAACTTATATTTAATGCCTTTTTCATCTTTCACTGGATTTAGAAATTTTCATACTGCTACTCCTTTTTTAAAGGAAACAATTCAAGAGGTATGGTCTACAATTCCAGAAATAATGCAAAAAGTATGCAAGAATAAATTTAGATCAAAAGAGGATATTAATCAGTATATATTCAGATATTGGCAATTGGCAAAAGGTCAATTTATTCCACATAAGATAAATTCTGCATATATCACAATGGGAAAGTTTAATCGTAAGCAATTGACTCAAATTTTAAATAATAAACATTATCTTACTGTTTGTATCAACGATGACCCTGGAGATTTTAACTTTGATTCTGACAACAAGATGATTGAACAAGAGTTAAACCAAATTCTTCCAGATAAATCTAGTTTTGAAAGATAGGATATATATGAAATTTTCAAGAACAAAAAATATTTTTCGCAATACATTTTGGGGGATTATTTATAGAACTGTTACTTTACTGGGTCCTTTTTTAGTTAAAACATTAATTATTTATAAATTAGGAGATGAATATAATGGTTTAAGTAGTTTATTTACATCTATTTTAACCGTCTTGAATTTAAGTAATTTAGGATTTAGCTCATCTCTCGTCTATATGATGTACAAAGCTGTAGCTGAGGATGATACCGATACATTGTGCGCTCTTTTGAATTTTTTTAGAAAAGCTTATAAATATGTCGGGTTAGCTATTTTAACTATGGGTATTGCTATTATGCCTATCTTACCCAAACTAATATCCGGCAGTTATCCAGCAGATATCAATTTGTATATCTTATTTGCCATTTATTTATTAGAAACATCTCTCGGTTACTTAATGTTTGCCTATAATACTGCACTTTTTTCAGCCTATCAAAGAGAGGATACGATTCACAAAATAAATACTATCAGATACTTTTTTCAATACACTCTACAATGCTTATCTTTAGTGATTTTTGCTAACTATTATGCTTATATTGTCATTTTACCATTGATGGTCATTCCTAATAATATAGCTATATATATAGTTGCTAAAAAGCAATATCCGAAAATTAAATGCAAAGGAAAAATTAGCACTGAAGATGCCAAAAGTTTAAAGAAACGAGTTATTACTCTTTTTGGACATAAAATCGGTAGTACTGTTTTAGTCAGTATTGACAGTATGATTATATCTTCTTTTCTAGGTTTAATAACACTATCAAATTATAGTAATTATTACTATATCTTAGTGGCAGTCAATGGCATCATTGAGATATTTACAAATGGCAGTATTGCTAGTATTGGCAATAAATTAATTACAGATACTAAAGAGTCGAATTATCGTACATTTATGACTATGTCGTATACTTGGATTACAATCGTTGGATTTTCAGCCACCTACATGCTGACTCTTTATCAACCGTTTATAGCTATATGGGTAGGTTCGGAACGTCTACTGAGTGATGGCATTATGGCTTTGATCGTAATTTACTTTTATTCCTGGATGTTTCGTATTATGCAGCTTACCTATCGGGACGCAGCAGGCTTATGGACAAAAGATTGGTTAAAACCATATGTCGGAATGATCATCAATCTAATCGGTAGTATTTTAATGGTCAAGTTAACAAATAGTATCGTTGGTGTCTTAATTCCAACTACATTTGTATTTTTTGCTATTTATTTTCCTTGGGAGGCAAAAACAATTTTTAAATATGAATTTAATAAATCGCCAAATCAATATTATAAAAGAATTATCATACAAACATGTATCGTCCTAGTTGGTGCAGGAGCATCTTATTTAGCCTGTATCTTCATTTATCCTTCGCATAATCTATTGGCTTTGCCCGTCAGGTTATTTATAACAACAATTGTTTTTGGTATTATATGGTGGATTTGCACCAGAAATTCGGAGGAATATAAAGGGTTTATATCTCTATTGAGTGGTATCTTGCAAAGAAAAAGGAGAGTATAATATGTTAAATTTTACTGTTGGCCCAGTATTATCAAGCAAAAAAGTTAGAGAGATTGGTAGAAAACAGGTTCCCTATTTCAGAACAGCAGAGTTTTCTGCGATTATGAAAGAAAATGAGCAATTAATAAAATCTTTTGCCCAGGCTTCTGACGATGCTAGAGTTGTCTTTATAACGGGTTCAGGAACAGCCTCTATGGAAGCTGCTGTTATGAATTGCTTCACCCCAAAAGATAAAGTCTTAGTTATTAATGGAGGCACATTCGGAAAAAGATTTACCCAAATATGTCAAATCCACCAAATCCCCTATACAGAAATTATTCCCAAACCTTACCATGGAATAACTGAAGAAGACTTGAAACCATATCATAATCAAGGTTATACAGGGTTTTTAGTAAATATTGATGAGACTTCAAAGGGTGTTTTATATGATATTCATCTAATCAGTGACTTTTGCAAGAAGAATCATTTATTCTTAATTGTCGATTCAATCAGCTCCTTTCTTTGCGATCCCTTAAATATGGAAGAAATGGAAGTAGATATATTAATTACAGGCTCTCAAAAGGCTTTGGCCTGCCCGCCTGGAATTTCAGTGATTGTACTTTCACCAGAAGCAATTAAAAGAGTAGAATCCAATCAAGTCAACAGCTTATATTTTGATCTTAAAAATGCTTTGAAAGATGGAGAAAGAGGGCAAACTCCATTTACACCTGCAGTAGGTATATTACTACAAATTAATCAACGTTTAAAAGATATTGAAGAACAAGGCGGAGTAGAGTCTGAAATTAAAAGAATCAAAGATCTAGCCATAGATTTCAGAAAAAAAATTGCTGATTTACCTTTTGAAATTGTTTCTAAATCACTTCCTAATGCAGTAACACCTTTACATCCTTTAAATGTATCCGCCTATGATATCTTTTTAACCTTAAAAGATGAATATAATATTTGGGTTTGTCCAAATGGTGGCAAAGAAGCCGAAAAAATATTTAGGGTAGGACATATTGGAGCATTGCAAAAAGAAGATAATCAAGTTTTAATAGACGCTTTATTTGATATGAAAAAAAGAGACTTAATATAGGAGTATTACATGAAAAAAGTCATTACATATGGCACATATGACGTACTACATTACGGTCATATTAGATTATTAGAACGGGCAAAAGCCTTGGGCGATTATCTTATTGTAGGTGTAACCTCTGATGATTTTGATATGGTTCGCGGCAAAATAAATGTTAAACAACCTTTGGCAGAGAGAATGCAAGCTGTCCGAGATTTAGGGATAGCTGATGAGATTATTGTCGAAGAATATGAAGGACAGAAAATTGATGATATTAGACAAAAAGGCATTGATATTTTTACTGTCGGCTCCGATTGGAAAGGTTATTTTGATTATCTTAAAGAATATTGTGAAGTCATTTATTTAGATCGAACAGAAGGAGTTTCTAGTTCTGAAATTAGAGAAAACAATGACACCATTCGTCTAGGCTTTATTGGTAGTAATGCAAACCGCATACTCAAAAAATACTATCAAGAAAGTCAACTCGTAAATGGAGCAAAGGTCGTCGGGGTTTATAATATGGGAAATCCCATAGATGACATGGATGATAAAGTAAATTTATATCATTCTATGGATGCCCTACTGGATGTCTGTGATGCTGTTTATATTGTGTCTAATCCTGATCAACATTATCAACATATTAAAGAAGCTTTGATACGGGGAAAACATGTTTTATGCGAGTCACCTCTGACATTAAAAAAAGAGCAAAGTGTTGAGTTATATAGATTAGCTAAAGAAAAAAAATTAGTTTTGATGGATGCTATCAAGACAGCTTATTCAACAGCCTACAACAGGCTTTATGTTTTAGCCAAAAGTGGTCAGATTGGTCAAATTGTTTCAGTTGATGCTGTTTGTACAAGTCTTGCTGATACGAAAGATCTGGGCAAGATGCTGGCTAATTCTTGGAATAGTATTTGCTCATGGGGTCCTACGGCCCTCTTACCTATCTTTCAACTATTAGGGACAGAGTACAAAAATAAAAGCATTGCAACATCCTACCTTGATGAAGATAAGAAATATGATGCTTTTACAAGAATTAACTTTATTTATGACAATGCCATAGCCAGTATTACAGTCGGAAAAGGAGCTAAATCAGAAGGTGAGCTAGTCATTTCCGGCACCAAAGGATATATATATGTCCCTGCCCCATGGTGGAAAACAGACTACTTTGAGGTCAGATTTGAAAAACAAGATGATAATAAGAGATATTTCTATCAATTAAATGGTGAAGGCATAAGATATGAAATATTATCTTTTATTAGAACTATAACAATGCATCGAAAAAATATGAACGTAACAAAAGAGATTTCGATTGCCATAGCTAAGATTATGGAATCATATTATCAAGATCCTAATAACAATGTTTTTAATATTGAGGAGAGCAACAATAGCGAGGAGCTGATTAT
>CAZEYH010000126.1:0-7064 GCA_964515895.1 uncultured Clostridiaceae bacterium
TAACGAGGCCTATATCTTTATACACTGTTCACTTTTCAATGTCCATAATGCTTATGTGACCCTCATTTGGTTGCCCAAAAGAGGGCTTATACATAATATCATGCAATTTAATTTTTGTCAACATTCAGAAAACTAGATTTATTTTATCTGCAAAACTTTCTCTAAATGTTATAAAAGTTGTTATTCAAATCTCTCAAATATTAAGAGGACTTGCTGAAAACAACTTTTATAATATAGCATTTAAGCCGGTATAATATCAACCCTAACATAATGCCTTTTTTCAGTAAGAGAGCAACTTACCCTCTAAAACCTTGCTTATTCTTTTAATATCTAATTCATAAAACGTTAAACTCGTTTTCTGTTTTAAACTATAAAAATTCTACTTTACCTAATTGCTTATTTCAATGTCTTTTCATCTGCTTGTCTTCATGATACAAAAGGAACCGTCCATATTGCATCTCCATAATGCACTAATTTTCCTCTGAATTTTCATCTTCTTCCTCTGAATTTTCTTCTGGATCTTCATCTTCTTCCTCTACTCTGGCAAGACTTACAACTTTAGTTCCTTCTTCCACCTTCATAAGTGTTACTCCTTGTGTTACTCTGCCAAAAATGCTGATATCTTGTACATTTAATCTTATTATTGTACCATCGGCACTAATGAGCATAACATCATCGTTTTCGTTAACAAGGCGCATCCCTGCTATTTTACCTGTTTTTTCAGTAATTCTATAAGTAAATACTCCCTTTCCGCCTCTATATTGAGTTCTATATTCATCAATATGAGTTCTTTTGCCAAATCCATTTTCAGTTACTACAAGTAAATATCCATCATCAAAAGAAACAGCCATTCCAATTACATAATCATCCTCATCTAAGCTTATTCCTTTAACTCCTTGTGTTACTCTTCCTAGTGGTCTTGCATCAGACTCTTTAAATCTAATAGCCATGCCATTATAAGTTACTAATATAATATCTTTTGTACCATCGGTAAGTTTTACATCTATTAGCTCATCATCTTCCCTAAGGCTAACTGCTATAAGACCACCTCTCCTTATGTTATCGTACTCCATAAGGTCGGTCTTTTTAATTAACCCATTCTTAGTAGCCATTATTAGATATAGGCCTTCTTTATATTCTGATACCGGTATAACTGCAGTTATTTTCTCATTTTGGTCTACTTCAAGAAGGTTAACTATAGCTGTACCCCTTGCCTGCCGTCCTGCTTCAGGTATCTGATAGGCTTTTAATCTATATACTTTCCCTTTGTTTGTAAAAAACAAAATATAATCATGGGTTGAAGTTATAAATAGCTCTTCTACAAAATCTTCATCTCTGGTAGTAATACCATGTATCCCTTTTCCGCCTCTTCTTTGACTCCTATAAATATCTGCCGCCATTCTTTTGATATACCCTAAATGAGTAAGGGTTATTGCACTTTCCTCTTCCTGAATTAGATCTTCATCATCTATGTCGCCTATATCCGCAGTAATAGCTGTTCTTCTTTCATCCCCATATTTTTGCTTAATTAAAGTAATCTCTTCTTTTATTATGTTATGAACAAGATGCTCATTTGCTAATACATCTCTATAGTATTTAATTTTTTCCATCAACTCTTTATATTGAATATCTAATTTCTCTCTTTCAAGAGCAGTAAGTCTTCCAAGCCTCATATCAACTATCGCCTGAGATTGTCTCTCACTCAGATTAAAAGCTTCTACTAACCTTACTTTTGCTTCTGCTTCATTGCGAGAAGTCCTAATTATTCGTATTACCTCATCAAGATTATCAATTGCAATTTTTAATCCTTCCAGTATGTGGGCACTTGCTTCAGCCTTTTCAAGCTCAAAAGCAGTTCTTCTCCTTATAACTTCAATCTGATGGGCTATATAATAATCTAAGGCTTGCCTTAAATTAAGTACTTGGGGCTCATACTTGCCTTCCGGAGTTTGTGCAAGAGCCAGCATATTTGCATTAAATGCATACTGCATTTGTGTGTTTTTATATAGTTGATTTAATACTATATTTGCATTAGCTTCCCTTTTTAACTCAATAACAATTCTAACCGGATCATTTCTATCAGATTCGTCCCTTATATCTGAAATCCCCTCTAATCTTTTTTCCTTCACAAGCTCAGCAATTTTTTCTATGAGTCTTGCCTTGTTTACCTGATATGGTAAATCAGATACGATTATTCGATATTTTGAACCCTCTGTTAATTCAATATCTGCACGAGCTCTTACTACAATCCGACCTCTACCTGTCCTGTAAGCATCTCTAATACCCTGCCTTCCTACAATAATTCCGGCTGTGGGAAAATCAGGTCCTTTTATTATTTTCATAAGTTCATCCATTGTTATTTCAGGATTATCAATTATAGCAATAATACCGTCTATAACTTCTCTTAAATTATGAGGTGGTATGTTTGTGGCCATTCCTACAGCTATTCCGGACGACCCATTTACAAGTAGGTTCGGAAATCTTGAAGGGAGAACTACAGGTTCCATTTCATGTTCATCAAAGTTGGGCTTAAAATCAACAGTATCCTTATTTATGTCAGAAAGCATTTCCATAGATATCTTTGAAAGCCTGGCCTCAGTATACCTCATTGCCGCCGGAGAATCTCCGTCTCTAGAACCGAAATTGCCATGCCCATCAACTAATGTATATCTCAATGAAAAATCCTGTGCCATTCTTACCATACTATCATATACAGCCGCATCACCATGGGGATGGAACTTACCTAACACTTCACCAACGGTTGTTGCACACTTTCTATGAGGTTTGTCCGGCGTAAAACCTAACAGATACATAGAATATAATATTCTTCTATGTACCGGTTTTAAGCCATCTCTTACATCTGGCAAAGCCCTGTCTGCTATAACACTCATTGCATAATCTATAAAACTCTTTTTCATTTCAGTTTCAATATCAACAGGTATTATCTTTTGTTGGTTCCTATTTTCTTCATTTTGCATTTTGTTCTATTTACTCCTTTTCAAAAATCAGTTACCTTTATTTATTAAATTATAGTCCTCGCCTAGGTTATAATTCTTGTATTAAATTCTTACATCACTTATCTTTAAGCTTATTGAAGATCTTATATTATAGTTTTTACATTTCCATTCCAAATAATCACACTTATGCTTTTTCTATAGTTTTGTATAAAACATACTAGCTCTAAACTTAATCCACTACTAATTGAAATGAAAACGTAATATGCACAATTAATATTTTAAAGCACTTGTTATATAAAATCAACTGTAGTTGTAAAATAGGTGCATTTTAAAATTTGAAAAAATATTTATCCAAAATCAAACTCGCAAAGTAAATGTAGGCCAAATATATTAAATATGACCTGCATTTTAATACTGATAATTATTAAAACAATTAAATTTAAATATAACAAGTTTGTGATGACATAAACATTGGGTCCTACCGATTACTTAACTTTTGGTACTCGTACAATAAACTCAAAATAATCTCCTCTGTCAAATTGGGCAGCTTTAGCATTTACACCGGATTTTTTCATTATATCTACAGCCTGTTTTATCGTATTTACGAATATCCTTATATCCTTCACTGCTCTAGACATTTTCCTTTCATTTTCTTTCAAAGATTTTTTTCTTAAATATCTTTCTATTACCTTATCTACTAGATCTTCAGTTCTTTTGACATTTAATCCTTTTTCACATACATATCTTATTACTTTAAGTTGAAGTTGTTCATCGTGAAGTTTTAACAATGCCCTTGCGTGCCTTTCAGTTAAGTTGTTATCAATCAATATCTTTTTAATTATTGGAGATAATTTTAAAAGCCTTATTTTGTTTGCTATTGTTGATTGGCTTTTTCCTATCTTTCGTGCCAACTCTTCTTGAGTCAAATTATGCTCACTAATAAGATTACTATAACCTTCAGCTTCTTCCAAATAATTAAGGTTCTCTCTTTGTAGGTTTTCAATTAGTGCCAAAATAGCAGAATCATTATCATCTACGTTTACAATAATAGCAGGTATTTCCTTTAATTGGGCCATTGATGCAGCTTTTAGACGTCTTTCTCCGGCTACCAGCTCATAATTATTGTTAGAAATTTTTCTTACGTTTATGGGCTGAATAACACCATACTGTTTTATAGATTCACATAATTCTTCAAGAGAGGCTTTATTAAAGTGTTTTCTTGGCTGGTAGGGATTTGGTCTTATGTTATCAATATCGATATAAATTATATCTTTGATAGTATCCCTTTGTTCGGGTTTTAAAATTTGTATCTTGTTTTCTAACATAGCGGCACCGTCCTTTGTATACTCGATTAACATAATTCTGATAATTAGTTACCTAAATATATTCTCCTTTTTATTTCCCATACCCTTTTTTTTATACAAAGAATCGTTCCCTATATTATTCTAAATTACTGCATATTGCTATTTATATCAACGGCATCTTTAATGGTTTTCCTGCTTTTCTGGGATATTTTGTCGGAATTTGTCGAAACTTTTTTATAATAATAATATTTCTTATGTAATCAGTGCAGGGCAAAGTTATTTCTTTTACAACTTCAACCTTGCCTCCAAGTATATCCAGTGCCTTTTGTGAATCGTCTATCTCGCTGGAACCGACACCGCTACTTTTACCTTTCATCGCTATAAATTTACCCCCTGTTTTAACAAAAGGAAGACAATATTCCAGTAATACAGGTAAACTTGCTACTGCTCTTGCTGTAGATATATCAAAGCTCTCGCGATAAAGAGGGTTATTACCGTAATCTTCTGCTCTTCCATGGAAAGCATTAATTTTATCTAGTTTGAGAGAATCTATACATTTTTCAAGAAATTTTACTTTTTTTTCTGTAGAGTCCAACAAAGTTATATCTAATTCCTCACAAGCAATTTTTAAGGGTATTCCGGGAAAACCGCCTCCTGTACCGATATCTATCAAACGTGTGCTTCTATCTTTAATAAAGGGAATAATACTTAAAGAGTCAATGAAATGCTTGATTATAATATCTCTATCCTCTTCTATAGATGTAAGATTTATCTTTTTATTCCATGTTTTTAGAAGCTCCATATATATAAAGAATTTATCTATCTGAACTTTACTTAATATTACTCCAAATTTTTCTGATCCTTTTAAAAGCAAGTCCTCTAAGCCTCTATCTTTTATGCTACTATTTTGTAAGTTACTGTCCTGCATCATATAAGATTTCTCTCCGTTTCCTTTACAAGATCTAATTTTCGTTATAGGTTCAATCCTTTTTACAAGATTCAATACCTTTTATAAGCCAATCCCTTTTGATTCATTTATTTGTAAGCTCTTTTATCTTTTCTAACCCTCCCCATGCTTCCTACTTCTTTTAAGTTGCTCAAGATATATCATAAGCACAGAAATATCAGCAGGTGTAACTCCTGCTATTCTTGAAGCCTGCCCTACTGATGTTGGACGTATTTTACCAAGCTTTTGTCTGGCCTCTATCCTCAAGTTCTTTATTTGATCGTAGTCTATATCTTCCGGTATTTTTCTATTTTCAAGCTTCTTAAATTGTTCTACCTGCTGCATCTGCCTCTTTATATATCCCTCATACTTTATTGATATTTCTACCTGTTCTTTAACTGCATATTTTAATTCTGGTCTTTCTTCATCAATTTCAGCCAAAGCTTCGTAAGATATTTCCGGTCTTTTTAAAAGTTCTGAAAGTCTTGCCCCGCTTTTAATAGGAGTGCTGCCTCTACTTTTAAGAAATGAAATTACTTTTTCATTAGGTGGTACTATTGTTTTTTCAAGTCTTTCTATTTCTTCTTCTATCTTATCCCTTTTTTCTTGAAATCTCTCATATCTCCCTTTGCTTATGAGACCTATTTCATAGCCTATAGGTGTAAGTCTCAAATCTGCATTATCCTGTCTTAACAATAACCTATACTCAGCCCTGGAAGTCATTATTCGATATGGTTCTATTGTACCCTTTGTTACAAGGTCATCAATAAGCACACCTATATATGCCTGGGATCTGTCTAATATTACCGGAGATTTGCCTTTAAGCTTTTGGACAGCGTTAATTCCGGCAATAAGTCCCTGGGCTGCCGCTTCTTCATAACCTGAACTTCCATTTATCTGACCGGCACAAAATACCCCTTCAATATTCTTTAACTCCAACGAAAGCTCAAGTTGCGCAGGGTTTATACAATCATACTCTATGGCATATCCAATACGCATTATTGAAACATTTTCAAGTCCGGGTAATGTCTTTATCATTTGAATCTGCACATCTTCCGGCAAACTGCTGGACATCCCTTGAAGATACATTTCCTGAGTACCCATTCCCATAGGTTCGATAAAAACCTGGTGAGTGGGCTTATCAGCAAATTTTACTATCTTATCTTCTATAGAAGGACAATATCTAGTTCCTGTCCCTTCTATTACACCACTATACAAAGGTGATCTGTGAAGATTATCCTTAATTATTTTATGAGTCTTTTCATTAGTGTGAATAAGCCAGCAGGATACTTGTTCTCTCTCTATAGCTTCTGTTTCAAAAGAAAAAGGCACTATAACTTCATCTCCGGGTTGTTCTACCATCTTAGTGAAATCTATGCTTCTTCTATTTATTCTTGCAGGAGTACCTGTTTTAAACCTGAATAATTCAATTCCGTTTTCTTTTAAACTGTCAGTAAGCTTGTTTGCAGGAAAAAGTCCGTCAGGACCACTGCTAAAACTTACATCACCAATAATAATTTTAGCCTTTAAATAAGTTCCTGTTGCAAGTATTAATGTCTTACACAAATATTTTGCTCCGGTATGAGTTTTTAAACCTTTAATCTTTTTCTTTCCATCAGATTCATCAACTATCATATCTATAACTTCAGCCTGCTTTATATCCAAACTTTCCTGCATCTCAAGGGTGTTTTTCATTATCATCTGATACTTTTTCCTATCAACCTGTGCACGTAAAGAATACACAGCAGGTCCTTTTGCTCTATTTAGTATTTTAAGCTGTATAAGAGCTTTGTCGGTTATTTTTCCCATTTCACCGCCAAGAGCATCAATTTCCCTTACCAGATGTCCTTTTCCCGT
>CAZEYH010000127.1:0-1604 GCA_964515895.1 uncultured Clostridiaceae bacterium
AATGCATTTGTTGCCATATCCCACTGTTCTTCAGATCCCATAGAATTTTCAGGCTTTGTCGAAAGTTCTACATGATATTTAAAACCAAACATTTTGTAGAAATCATCAATAAGGTCTATTACCCCTTGAACTTCACCTTTTACCTGATCAGGAGTCATAAATATATGAGCATCATCTTGTGTAAAACACCTTACCCTCATTAGACCATGAAGGGCTCCCGAAAGCTCGTGTCTATGAACCAATCCCATTTCCGCCAACCTTTGGGGAAGGTCTCTGTAGGAATGCAGTTTCCTCTTGTAAGCCAACATTCCCCCGGGACAATTCATTGGCTTTATTGCATAGTTTTCTTCATCTATTTTAGTAAAGTACATATTTTCCTTATAGTGATCCCAATGACCCGAACGGTGCCATAAATCTTCGTTCAGTATAATGGGTGTCTTTATTTCCTGGTACCCTCTCTTCCTATGCTCAACACGCCAATAATCTTCAAGTATGTTTCTAAGCACCATCCCTTTAGGTAGGAAAAAAGGGAATCCGGGGCCTTCATCCATAATATCAAAAAGGTCAAGTTCCCTTCCTAACTTTCGATGATCTCTCTTTTTTGCTTCCTCAAGCTTGAGCAAGTACTCCTCTAGTTGGCTTTTTTTAGGATAGGAAGTACCGTATATTCTCTGAAGCATTTTGTTTTTTTCATTTCCCCTCCAATATGCACCTGCAACCGACAAAAGCTTGAAGGCTTTTATCTTGCCTGTAGAAGGCAAATGGGGTCCGGCACATAGGTCTGTAAACTCTCCCTGTTTGTAAAAAGAGATTTCTTCCCCTTCCGGTAAATCCTTTATTAATTCAACCTTATACGGTTCGCCTTTTTCTTCCATAAATTTAATGGCTTCTTCTCTCGGAAGAGTAAATCTTTCAAGAGGAAGATCCTCTTTTACTATCTTCCTCATTTCCTCTTCGATTTTTTCTAATTCTTCAATAGTAAATGGCCTTTCTGTGTCAAAATCATAATAAAATCCAGTATCAATTGAAGGTCCTATTGCCAGCTTAACATCAGAATACAATCTTTTAACGGCTTGAGCCATTATATGGGAAGTAGTATGTCTATAGGCCTCTCTACCTCCTTCATCATCAAAAGTAAGGAGGTTCAAATTGCAATCCTCCTTAAGGTTGTAATTCAAATCTCGTAAATTTCCATCAACATCACCCGCCATGGATGCTCTTGCTAATCCGTTACTTATGTTTTTAGCAACTTCTTTAACAGAAATACCTTTGTTAAATTTCATAACACTTCCATCTTTAAGTGTAACGTTTATCATATATATTCCCCTTTCCCATTTTTACCTCGTCTTAATTAAGCATTATAATATTCCCCAGAAAGTCGTTTCACGACTTTAATGTTGTCCAAAACCCAAAAAAGCTCTCATCCCTCTACACAAGGGACGAGAGCTTTCTCCCGTGGTTCCACCCTACTTTGATCTCATTAATGATTATAACGGAATCACCGTTCCGGCTCAGAGGTGGTTTTCAACTGTTTTTCCCTAAAGGTGCTTCCAGCAACTACACCTTCTCTCTGTAGGGATGATGACAGCCTACTCTTCTCGTCA
>CAZEYH010000127.1:1704-7033 GCA_964515895.1 uncultured Clostridiaceae bacterium
TCCAGCAACTACACCTTCTCTCTGTAGGGATGATGACAGCCTACTCTTCTCGTCACTGCTGAAATATATAAGTTTATAAGTTTTATTTATTATTATACCCTTTACTTACATGTTTTACTTTGTATTATATATTATTCTTAATTATAGCTTTCAGTGTTATACGTGTCAAGTACATATTTGGGCATAAAGTACATCTTCTAATTCCCGGCATAGTCCTTCAATATTGATAGTAAAAAATCTCTTGCTTTAATAATATCTATTCTTTGCTGTGGCCCACTGATTTCCCTTTCAATTATGTATGGTCCATTGTATCCATAACTAATCAGCTTCTTTACTAATTTCGGAAAGTTTACTAGTCCTTCCCCTACAGGCATTTCCTTACCTAAGCTGTGACCATTTGTGGGGTACATGCCGTCTTTAACATGGATGCCTCTTATTTTATCTCTATATATATCTACTGAATCTACAGGATTTGCTTTGCCATATAATAGAAGGTTAGCAGGGTCAAGATTCACGCCTAGGTTATCAAGCCCTGTATCTTCGATGGTTCTCATCAATGTAACAGGTGTTTCTTGTCCTGTCTCAAAGTTGAAAAATAAATTGTATTTTTTACAGTAAGTACCTACTTCTCTAACAGCAATAACAGTTTCTCTGTATTCAGTTGTTGCCGGATTCTCAGGGATAAATCCCATATGAGTCGTAACATCAGTTATACCCAACATATTGGCAAAATCTGCACCTTTTTTTAATTCATTTATCCTCTGTGCACGATATTCACGTGGAACCAGACCCAATGTAAGAGGTCCGTCAATAAAGTTCCATACTGCAGGTGGGGACCAACCTGCCCATAAGCTAGTTATTTTCACTTTATCCTTTGTTATTTCTTTTAGTTTTTCTGCATTTTCCACAGTGTATAATTCCGCATCCCAGCAATTGATCTGGCAAGCATTCAGTCCAAGTTCAAGTATATCATCTATCCCATTTTCAAGTACATGTCTTAATTGAACAATAATACCAATATCTACATCAAACAATTTAGCTTATTGCCACTGAAAATATAGACAAATTAATTTTCTGACTTTTACTAATTGCTTTTCATCTATATTTTTTACAAAATTTGTGGCATCTCCTTTCTTTTTTTATTTTTATTAAACATCATGCTCACGCTTAAATGTTTCTAACTTTTTAACTTTATTTGTTCTGCTTATACATATTATACCAAAACAGTTGTTCAGATGCAATGAGTTTTTTGATACTTTCCCAGGTTGTGATGAATGAATCGGGTTTTTGCCCGGCTCATTTATTAATGGTATCCCGAACAACCTATTGAGCATATACGGCAATTATTACCCTTGCCATCAGTGAATGGTGTTCGGTTTTGTTTTGGCTGTGAAACCGAGTATTGCGGCGGTGAAAAGCTGGGATTGACGAGGTCATCATTTAACTTGTTTGATTTCGTGGTGATTCCCATTAATCATTTCCACATGCTGGACTTTGTACGCCCTTCATCAATCAATACTGCAATGCTCATTGCAGACCTTATGTTAACGTGTCTGGAGGAGTTTCAGCAATTGGATCTGCCTTGGGAGAAAAAATGACATAAGTTTATATGCCTAATATCCCTTCAATAATTGGTTGTAGACTATTTGCCATCCTCATAAATCCTAAATCTGTAAGATGCCCTATATCAACAGTGCACTCATGAAAGTCATCACCGAGGAAGTCCTGTCCGTCGCGGAAATATATGTTTTTATCACCCTTCATTGCACATTCTTCAACAACCCTTCTCTGTGCATCAGCTTTATCACGAAGTTTTTTGAATTGCTCACTCACTATTGCGGCTTGTGGTCTCGTCACTCTAGATACTACCAAAATTGGTGTACTAGGCAATTTTTCCCTATATAGCTGGATAAACTTTGGATATTTCTCCAAAATCCATGCAGCATTGGGACAGTTCCCATCCGTTTCTATTATTAAAAGGCTAGTCCGCTCTATTTCACGGATAGCTAGTGCCATCTCTGCCTCACATTTGCCGCTTCCTGAAAAGCCAAGGTTTATCACTTCTCGATTTAAACGGCGTGATAAAATATTTGTATGTGCCATGCCTGGTCGTGCTGCACATGCGCCCTGGGTTACGGAAGTTCCATATATAACTATACGGCCATTACCAGCCAATGAATCCGGCTCCGAAAGTATAGCACCTTCATCTATACCTAATAACAACTCATGCACTCCCACATATAGCGGAAAGTTTATTATTATGTTAAACTCTCTGGGTTCAGTGAAATCAAGCAATTCATACTCGTAACTATCGTTGTTACGATTAAAACGCGTTGATGAAAAGAAACATGGTATTCCTCCTGCTTCCTTCAGGTAACAATCGAAACCGACCTGTCCTATGGGTGTCATATGGTCAAAATTTGCAGGTTTATATAGTTTAGCCTTCACTATAAGTTTTTGGAGTTTTCCCCGAAAATGCAGTTGAACTCCGGCTGTATGATTAGCAAGATCGTTTACCGCTTCTGGTATAGGCTTTGGAGGATTTAGCTGAAGCCGCCTATATACCCCATCCATTTCAAAAAATGGTAACCCATATATCCTGAAAGGTTTCCGTGAAGGGGAGTACCATTTAATACGCTGATCTTTGTTCATAATATGTACCATTCCTTTCATTGCACTTAGTATACAAATATTTTACTATAGTTTACTAGGAGTCTGCTCGGAAAAGTAGGCTCGTGTAAGAGGAAAGTCATTTCCTGCACCCAGGATACTTCGAGGGCAAGTTCTAATGCCATTTACTGCATTTACCGGACTTATTGTATTTACTGCAGCCTACGAAATTCCATTCTCTATTACAGCCAATAGAAATTTAGTTGTCTTAACCATACAATTTATGCTAACCCATTCTTCAAGGGAGTGACTCTTGTGAGCTCCTGAACATACGTTTACTGCTTGAATGCCGTTGTTGTTTAATATACATGTATCACTTACACCACCGGTAGCTATTAAATTTAAGTTGAAATTTGTTAACTCTGCTGTTTTCTTTAATATTTTTATTATTTCAGCATCTTCAGGTATATTAAAACCACCACTCGTCTCTTTACTTGCAAATTCAATCTTGCCTCCATACTCTTTTGCAGCAATAACAAAACATTTTTCCATGTGTTTTACCTGGGCTTCTAGCTTTTCTCTGTCAAGACTTCTAGCCTCAGCTTTCATCTCAACTCTATCACATACTATATTCGAAGCTTGTCCTCCCCTAATAACACCTATATTAGCAGTTGTTTCAGAATCTATTCTCCCAAGCTTCATTTTTGCTATTGCCTTTGAAGCTAGCTGTATGGCATTTATTCCTTCTTCAGGTCTCGAACCTGCATGCGCTGCTCTACCCAACACAGTAATTGATGTAGCATGCTTTATTGGCTGCCTTATTACTACATTACCGCTTTCTCCACCAACATCTAGAACAAAACCATATTTAGCGTCTATTTTGTCATAATCAAGGTTTTTTGCTCCGATAAGTCCTTTTTCTTCAGCTATTGTAAATACAGCATAAATATCTCCGTGGCTAATAGCATTTTCTTTCAAAACCCTGGCTATTTCTAAAATACATACCATGCCTGATATATCATCTGCACCGAGGACTGTTGTTCTATCTGACGTAATAATATCTTCTTTAACTATAGGTTTCTTTCCAATTCCCGGTACAACAGTGTCCATATGTGCCACAAGCATTATAGCAGGTACATCCTTATTTCCCTTGATCTTACATATAATATTTCCTGCATTGCCTCCAACTTTTTTCCCTGCATCATCTTCAAAAACATTATATCCCATTGCATTCAATTTTTCTTTTATTCTGTCAGCTATTTCTCTTTCTTTATACGAAAGGCTATCAATTTTAACAAGCTCAACAAATTCATTTATCATTCTATCTCTGTTTACCAATCATTACACCTCATTCGTATTTTATTACCAATTGGGTTTTTGTTGGTTTAATACCAAATCAGTTATTTTCTTCTATCGGGTTTTCAACAAAAATCCAGCGTCCTTCTGAATCCTGTTCTAATTTGTAATCTATACCCGATTTTCTCAACATTCCTTTTGTTTCTTCTGAAAAGTAATTATCTAACCTGAGTTTTTCATACTTACTAATTAATTTTACCATATCATTTGATATTTTGGATCCAATATTTGAAGATTCCTGGAAACCTACTGAGGAATTAAAACCAATAGAACGGCATAATATGTATTCTATATCTTCGTATGAGATATGGGGAGCCCCAATTGAATACCAACCAATATCTACAGGTATAAAATCTTGAATATTTGTTTCTATTTTTTTCATGTTAGAATCTAAGGACCTTTTTATGTCCCTTTTCCCATCAGCAATTGCATGTCTTGAAATTATATGCCAACCAAAATGTGAATTACTGCTGCCTTGAACAAGAATATTTTCCTTGCGTTCAAGTTTGTTATAGAATTCATATTGGAGTTTTGCATTATAGTACCAATGGTTTGTGTTTAATGTCGGATATTTAGGGAGCTGTTGAAGTCTTTCTGAACCATCAAAATAAATCATATCAAATCCACAGTAATTAAATATATCTGCTACTCTTGTGCTAACCTCATCAAGTAAAGTTGTTTCAAGGTCAATTTGAAAGTTCCCGTACACACGTCTTAAATGATATACTTCTGTGCCGGATTTATGGTTAGCTGCTTTTGTTCCATATGCTCCACGCCTACAATTTTTTAAAACAAATTGTACTTTGCCAGCATCACTTTTTTTAATTTCCTTAGTCTTATAATTTATGATTTCATCACCAATTAATATATCTGTACCTGTTTCTCGGTAAGCGTCCGTTACCTTAATAGGGAATGCGCTTTTTGCCGTTTTTTCCTCTAAACATTCTATTATTATTGTATCTTTAGATATATCGGTAACTAAAATCGCTTCACCATCTTTATAAAGCCTTTTGTCCGGAACAGGTGTAACATAAGGATCATTGACAGTAATCTCTGCAGGGAGAAAGTGTATTCCTGCTTTAAGACCTGCTTTATGAATTTTGCCAACTACTGTTTTCATTCCATCAACACCGTTAGGGAAATTACGCTTATTAATATTATAATGTCCCGATGATGTCCTCCAAACAACAGAGCCAAATAAAATCATTCCAGCATTCATTTCTTTAACAAATGCAATAACATCATCTGCATTTTCTTCAGTCAAAGTGCGAACAAATAAATAAGATCTCCTTACATCATCAGATAATCTGCCCCACTTACCTCCTAATCTTGGGGAAGGAAGGTTTTCATTAACTTCTATTTC
>CAZEYH010000128.1:0-6964 GCA_964515895.1 uncultured Clostridiaceae bacterium
CTTAAATATTGATACAATAGAAACTCCTTGATTTCAAGGGGTTTTGTTGTTTTTTTGATACTAAAAGATATATATGATTATACAATACACGAAGAGTTATACTACTTTATACTTAATTACTCATTACGCATATGTATTGCTATTGTAAATTCAATGTTATATAATATTATATATGGAGGGAGTGATTAATAATGGCAAAAACAACAAATTTGTATATTAGACTTGAACCTGAACTTAAGGAACAGGCGGAGTTAGTGCTTTCGCAATTAGGAATTCCTATGTCTAATGCAGTAAATATGTTCTTGAAGCAGGTTGTTATGCAAAGGGGAATTCCTTTTGACATTAAGCTTCCTATAAAAAAGCCTGTTGAAGTAGCTGATTTAACAGAGGAAGAATTAAATGCAGAGCTTGAGAAGGGATATGCGGATATTGCTCAAGGTAATTTAAAGTCTGTGGATAAAGCTTTTTCAGACATCCGTAGGGATTATGGGATATGAAATACAAAGTAGTATTAACGGAACAAGCAGAGATAGACTTAAGAGATATATATGAATATATTGCATTTACACTACTTGAACCTGGAATAGCAGTTAGGCAATTAGAAAGAATTGAAAAATCTATACTGAGTTTAGATGAAATGCCTAATAGATTTAAAACGTTTGAGAATGAACCATGGTATAGTAGGGGACTACACAAAATGCCAGTAGACAATTTCATTGTGTTCTATATTCCAAATATTGCGGATAAGATAGTAACCATAATCCGTGTTATGTATGGGGGACGAGATATTGATGCACAATTTAAAAATACTAATTAGTACGGAACTAAAATTAAACAGGAAATAATCAGGACCCACTGGTTTAAAGGTTATAAAGCCTAAGACTAGCGGGTTATTTTTTATTTCAAATAATTTAGAGTAAAATTATAGTTGGCAGTATTGGTAAAAAACAAAGGGTCTAGCCTAAAAGGTAGACCCCAGCATGGTCATCCTGTATAATATTATTTGAGATAATAATAAAAAAGGATGGTGACTATGCTTAACAACAGTTTATCAGGAAAAGAAATAGATTTCAAGACGTTGGAGAAGCTAGTAACTGTCAATGAAGGGGAAAATAGACATTGGCACAATAGCAGCAATACTACATTTACAAAAAAATGCCAGTTTTTTATTTGAAAATATTGGACAATTTATTGCTGGTATTCAAGGATCCCTTGCTGGTGCTAGCCGAGTATTTGAATTATTAGATAGTCCTACTGAATCATATAATACTAAGGAGAAGAACCAAAATGAACTTGTTTCAAAGGCAATGATAGGGATGCAAAAGGTTTGCTTTAGCTATGATGGTGGTGAAAAATGGGTCTTGGATGAGGTTGATATATCTGTAGAAGAAGGGAAGATGGCAGCAATTATAGGAGCAAGCGGAGGGGGAAAAAGTACACTAATAAAATTACTTATGCGATTTTACAATGCAGACAATGGCGAGATATTTATAGATGGTAAATCCATAGTGAGCAGAACATTAAGAGAATTGAGAGAAATGATTGCTTATGTATCCCAAGATTCATATATTTTTTATGGAACTATTGAAGAAAATATAAGGTATTGAAGATTAGATGCAACAAAGGAGGAAATAATGGAGTCAGCTAAGATGGCATATGCCCATGATTTTATAAAGGAGCTTCCCGATGGATACGATACCATGGTAGGTGAAAAGGGTGCTAATCTTTCAGTAGGGCAGAAACAGCGTATTGCAATAGCAAGGGCAGTTCTTAAAGATTCTCCAATATTGCTTTTAGATGAAGCTACATCTGCTCTTGATTCTGAATCCGAGCATCTTGTGCAATTGGCACTAAATAGATTAATGAAAGGTAGAACAACAATAGCTATAGCTCATAGGCTCTCAACCATTGAAGCAGCAGATGAAATTTATGTTCTTCAAGATGGGAAGGTTAAGGAAAAAGGAAAGCATATAGAGTTAATATCTATGGAAGGAATATATAAGAACCTTTATGACCTTCAAATACAAAGCAATAACGTATGAACAATTAAAAAATATATATAGCCGCTAAGTATATATGATTACTCGACCAAATACTTAAGGCATTATATGAACATTGATAACAATATATAATTGATTTAGACTATTTATATAAGAAGAGGGAAATGTATAATGAAACAATCAGGGTATAATTCAAATAAAAATTTAATAATATTTTTTAGTATTATTTCAGGTCCATTTAACGAAGAATTTGGTTGGAGAGGATAGACTTCTTATACGTTATGGATTTACTATTTCTTCATTATTTTTGGGATTCATTTGGGCTATTTGGCATTTGTCATGGTATTTTACTCCTGGACAAGCACAATATGATTTGCTTCAAAAATCTTTTCTAGATGCTTTTATGTTTATTCCTTATTGTATAGCATTATCATTTGTTGTAAGTGTTGTTTATATCAATACGAACAGAAGTATACTAGCAGGAGCTTTTGTACATATGATGTCTAATTTTATTACAAGTCAGCTTTTAATGCCACATGTAGCAGAAATAGGTAGTGTGATTCGATATGTGCATATAGCAGTTTGTTGTAACCTATCCACATTTTAGAAGGTAAAGATAAGATTTTTCGAACAAATGGAACGAAAGGTATTGGAAGGGTATTCCAAATGATGAAGTGATAGATATACTTCCTAAAATTGAAAATTAATTTTAAAGATAATCTTGATAGATAAAATATCAAGATTATTTTTTTCTGTGTTTTTTTATTTTTCAAAAATGGTTGTAAAAAACTTTCTCATTGTCTACACAGTAGGGGGATTTTAATTTAATAAATAATTTTAAAATTAGACTTCGTAAATCAACCTCTAAATGTGGAAACATATGAATGGATAATTTTCAAACAAAATATTTTCAAAGCTAGGTGGTGAGCTTGAAGAAAGAATAGTAAATTTCATAAAGGATCATCCAGATGCAGTTTTAATTATTATCGATACCCTACAGATGATAAGAAATACATCTAAGGATAATAATTATGCAAATGATTATAGTAATTTAACTATTCTAAAAGAATTAGCAGATGAATATGGAATAGCTATTTTGCTAATCCATCATCTAAGAAAAGAAAATGATAAAGTTCCATTTAATCGTATCTCTGGTACAACAGGAATACAAGGAGCAGTAGATAGTAGTTTCATTCTAGTGGAAGAAACAAGAGGGAGTAGAGTGGCAACTTTATCTTGTGTAGGTAGGGATATTGATTATCGAGAAATCAAATTAAAAAGAGATGAAGATAATATTTGGCAAGTAATATCAGATAGTTTTGTAAATAAAGATTTACTGCTAGATGATATAGTTATTCTTCTTTCTGATTTTATGAAAAATAAAGAATATCATAAATCTACTCCTACAGAATTAGCGGAGGAACTATCAAAAAACAGGGACGATGAAACGATTACCACCTAAGTCCCCAAACTAATGTCCCTGTTAATCCTCAAAGTCCAGCTCCTGTTTTGCCTTTTGTGCTATTTTCAAGGAGAGGGTAGGGGTAATACACCTAATAGAGCAGTAAAAGAAAACTTGGGAGAATGTAGGGGAGAGTATAAAAAGATTATAAATACTTGATTAGAAGAACTTAATAGATAAATAGAGTTGAGTAATTAAAATATTGATATGAACTCCCCTATTGTTTTAGTGCAGGATAAAGGAAGGTGGTCAAAAGATTCAACCTTCCAGCCACATACCCCAGCAGTGCCGCAGGTTGAAAGAAAAACTAAAATTATTTTGGAATAAGTTTAAAGTAATTATAAGAGATATAAAAGGAGAAGGAGATATTGAAGCAGTAGCAAATATTTTATTTACTTCTTATGGGTATAAATTTTTAAAAAACAATTTATAATAATATAGTCTTCAAATAGGAATGTTAAATCAGCTATTAAATGAAAAATTAATTTCAGACAGGTAACATTCAACTATTAAGAATAATATAAAAAGAAAGTATGAGATAAAAGAATAGCAAAACACCAATTAACATTTTTACTATTTTATTTTTCTGTGCTTGTTCTATAAATTCTGTAGGACAAGCATAGATTTAAAATCTTGGAAACATTGGTAATTAGCTTGACTATAAGGAATCTTCTATCTATAATCCTTGTAATCACTGGTAGGAATACAAGGATAAAACTTAGAGAAAGGTTGTTGAGAATATGAGCAAAGTACAAATAATTAAAGCACAGAAAGAAAAAATTTATAGAACTACAGGAAAGGTAATTAACAAGATGCGTGTAGCTGCCTACTGTAGAGTAAGTACCGACTCTGATGAGCAGTTGAATAGCTATCAATCCCAAGTATCCCATTATACAGAATTAATAAAGCAGAATAAAGAATGGGATTTTGTAGATATTTATGCAGACTCAGGAATATCAGGTACTCAGTCCAATAATCGAGATGAGTTTCAAAGAATGATTTCAGATGCAAGAAATGCTCTAATAGATATTATCATTACAAAAAGTATATTCAGATTTGCTAGGAATACCATGGATACATTAAAATATGTTAGGATGTTAAAAGAAAATAATGTAGCAATAATCTTTAAGAAAGAGAATACAAATACTCTAACTATGAATGGAGAAATGTTGCTCACAATATTAAGTTCCTTAGCACAACAAGAAAGTAAATCCCTTTCTGCTAATACGAAAATGGGTCTTAAGATGAAAATGAAAAGAGGAGAGCTTGTAGGATATCAAGGTTGTTTAGGATATGATTATGATAAAGAAACTAAAACACTGTCTATTAATGAAGAGGAAGCAAAGATAGTTCAGTATATTTAACCGATATACCAGTGGAACAGGATGTTTTGTATTAGCAAGGGAACTTACTGAGATGAGTGCTAAAACAAAGAAAGGTAACACCAATTGGACAGATACTTCTGTTAGGGGAATAATCAATAATGAAAAATATATAGGTGATATCCTAATGGGAAAAACCTTTACAGTAGATCCAATAAGTAAGAGAAGATTAGATAATTTTGGAGAAGAAGAAAAATACTATATTAAAAACCACCATGAACCAATTATATCAAGGGAACAATTCGCTATGGCACAGGAAATACTAGGTAAAAGAAGTAAGAACTTTAACCAAGGAAGAATGAAAAAATATAGTCAACAATATGCCTTCAGCAGTATGATGAAATGTGCCTATTGTGGAGGAAATATTACAAGGAGAAGATGGCATAGTGAAACAGCTAAGCAAAAAGATGTCTGGTTCTGTGTTACTGCCATTAAAAAGTCAAAGAAAGGTTGTACTGAATGTAAAGCAGTAGAAGAAAAGATTATAGAAAATAAAATAAGTAAACTCTTAGATCTACACCTAGAAGATAAGATAGATAAGATTAGTTATGAAGAAAAATATAATCAGCTAAAAAAGGATCTACAAGATTTAAAAATAGAAAAGATAGAATTAGATAAAGTAGAAGATGAAGAAAAACTATCAAAGAAAGAATAACATCCTTTAGAAAATTATTTGAAAGCAAAGAACCACTAACAGAATTTGATGGGGATGTATTTAAAACCGTAGTAGAAGAAGTTATTATAGGTGGGTATAAAGAAGATGGGACAATAGATCCTTAATATGCTAACCTTCATCTTTAAAACAGGTCTAACTAGCAAAATTGATGGTCATAAACAGGTGACTAAACTCAGGGAAAATACAGCATCCCCAAAATGCACCTATCAAGAGGACAACCCACGTCGAGTGCATATTATTGATGTGTGCGTCCAGCGAAGCTGGTAAATACTAACAGGTGAAAATCCTGTCGAGGTAAAGGTAGGGCAGCCTCGTAGTCAGCAACCAACGTATAAAGAGATTTGTGCGTTGAAGCGTTGTGAAAAGCTTAGAGATAAGCAGACAAAATGACGGGTTGTAACATTAAGTGAATACTGCCTCACCGTCATTGACATCCTTGAAAGAGGACAACAGAGGGCCGAGCTGCGGCATCAACAGCGAAGGCGGAAGAAGGCATGAAGAACCCTAAAAGCAATGCCGAAGAACTCTGCGGTGTAGAGGTAACGACACGTCATGAAAGTATTTATCGGAACTGGAGAGAACCTACTTTGCACAGTGAAGAACTGTAAAGAGAATGCATATAAGCGTAAGTGAAGTTGCAATTCTGCAAAGAGGTGGTCAGGAGTGCCCATAGTACCGATGATTATGCAGACAGAAAAACTGCATATAGGAAAGGGGCACAACTTTATTCACGTCTATGAAGGAGGTAGGAGCCAGTGAATGTCCAAAAGACTAATAACACCCATGAAAGGGTTCGAGATTTCCAGAACAGACTATACCTTACAGCCAAGACAAATAAGAAAAGAAGATTCCATGTTTTGAATTATTTCGATACATATTGAACGCGAAAATTTGCAAATTTAGGTGAGCTTGTACGCTATGCACAATGAGAAAACCAGACTTGCTGATATGTATTTCGGCATGGTACAACCGGAAAAGACAACGCAATTATCGTTTGGGAAATGCTAAAAAAGTAGCAAATCTAACGAAACAGGCTGGACTTGCCTGGATGTGCGGTAGAATGCTGAAGGAAATAGTAAAAATATCGCTCCATGGGAATATGTCCAATCGAGTGATTTTATGTGCGACAGAGCAGATTAGATGTCATAGTTTTACGAGTGAACAGGATAGATGTCAGGAGTTCCCGTGTGGTCAATTTAGATGTTTTTCGGATTTGCGCAGGGTTGTGTGGACAGGTTGAATGTTGGAATAAAACTGAAATAAATTAATCAAGAGTGTCTGAATATCTAGCGATTTATGTTAAAGTAATCAGTTATTTTTATGCCTAATTTCTCATAAAATTATAATAACTAAAAATATAAAAAGGAGACCAGCTATGAAAAACACATGTACTTTTACAACTATTAAAATATTTATCCATACGATAATACTTGGAATTGTTGCA
>CAZEYH010000129.1:0-6962 GCA_964515895.1 uncultured Clostridiaceae bacterium
ATGATGAAAACAATAAAAACATATTTGAGAGTATAAAAGATGATCTTCCTTCAGGAACAAGATCTTCTATAACAGTTAACGGAAGTGTATTTCCCTTTAATTATAGATTATGGTTTGCAAAAAACATCGTAGTATATGGCGATTATTCAACTGCAAATCCACGTTCCAATGATTTTAAGGCAGAAACTGACAGCCCATATAAGGTAGGTTATTATAGCAAAAACGGTGTAAGGGGAGAATATCGTTATCATGGTTTTGATATAGCAGGCAACAGATATAATAATACATGGTGGACAATAGACGTAGATACAGGCTCAAGCATTAATGACAATGTATGGCTGTACAGACCATGGAATAAATATACCTATAATCTACAGGAACCAAGCCCCTATAATCAAGCAGCGGAAACACCAAAATTTCCAGAGGACCAAAAAACCAGAGACTGGATTAACCGGCCGATACAAAAAGACGGTGTAACCCTTACCTTTGAGAACGCAGAAGTCGCTAGTGAAAGGGAGGCTTATCGGTATATACATATAATGTCTCCGCCTACAATAAACTATCCCGGTGAAGGAAAAGCATGGCATAGGCATAATAATCAGCTTCTATATCGCACCTTTACCATAGATAAACTGGATCATGTGGACAAGCTTATGACCGATGTGGCAACTACTGTAAAAATACTGACACCTGAAGAACAACTTAAAGTATATGACTTTGGTTCCGGAAGTTTCGGAAATACACAGGAATACCTTGACAGGGAAATAGAGGTACAAGTAGAAGTATCAGGGACTCTGTTGGATGAAGAATATTACAATGATCCTGTAAAAAAGACGGCAAGGTATACCAGAGATGATATAAAGGACTGGACAATATCACTGGGGAAAGACAATATACAGGACAATGTAAAATCTGTAGACTATAATAAAGGTAAAGCAATATTCACATTAAAATACAAGGTTGCAAGCATACTCACTCAAAGTATATATATCCTAAACGGTAATGCAAGGGTAAACTTCAAAAACGATGAAAGCAATGAAAATGCCGGTAGTACCAATTTAGTATTTAACATTGAAAGAAAAGTTGAACCTGTAGGGATACCAAAAGACAAGCTTATGACTGATGTTAAAGCTGAATTAGGGGTATTGGCACCCCCTGAAATGTTGACAATTCAAGATTACGGTGAAAACAACACACAAGAATATCTGAATGGCATTGTAACGGTACCTGTAAGAGTAACAGGCACACTTATGGACAGTACATTTTATAACAATCCTGAAGAAAGAGAAAAGCGATACAACAGGAACGATATTCATAGTTGGACAATGAGCCTAAACGGTGAAACATATAACGGTATTGAGCCCGATAGTTATCATAAGAATATAGGTGATGCGGTAATAACATTAAGATTTAAAAGAAGCGATATATTACGGCAGCAGGCATGGCAGCTTAGTGCCTATGCAGAATCGGTATTTTTTGATGGAGAAAAAAGCAAGGGAACTGCAGCAGATACATTTACATTTATAATCGAACAAGCACCACAGAACCAAGAACCACCCCCTGAACCGCCACCTGAAACAATAGAAGAACCACCACCGCCACCTGCTATAATAGAACCTAATTGTTATATACCACATCCCGGCTTTGATATTGTGCCATATCCCGCTTATGATAGCACAGATTTGAGTAAGGTTTTATCAAGAAAGGTATATATAAACGGTGATGAGGTAGACGATATAGAGTTTTTCAGCGGAAACTATATATTCGGTGACGGAAACGACGGAATAAAAAAAATAGACGTAATGTATGAAAGTATAGACGGTATTACTACTTCAACAACCCAATGGACATATATTTACGACACAAAACCAACAGCACAGTTTAAACTGGAAGGCACATTTAAGGAAAACAGAAAGCTAACGGCTACTGAAAATTGCGATATAGGTAACACTCAAATAGTATTAGACAGATACCCCATAGTGTCCTATGAGTGGAAATTCACAACAGTAGACGGAGAACTAAGTTCACTTAAACAAAGAATTCCAACATCAGATAAATACAGAGAATTTTTGTATAAGAAGCCGGGAGTATATAGGTTAGAACTAACTGTAACAAATACATTAGGTAGAGTATCCAAACCTTATACGTTGGATTTTGTTATATACGAAGATACACCGCCTGCAATAGAAATGAATATATGGAACGGTGTATTGACAAGGGGAGAAGAATTAAAGCTACATTATTCAACAAGCAGTGTTGATAAAGACATCATAGCATCAAAAACCCTACAGCTTTTCTATGATAGCAATAATGACGGAGTATGTGACCAATTAATCAAAACATTTACCAACGGTGAATTTACAGGCTATGAACCTGATAAACTGGGGAAATATAAACTGGTTGCAACTGCAACAGAAGAATTTGGCCAAGAAACCCTATCAGAATTTATAACAGCTGCCGACAAAAAGAGTAAAACATTAGAAAGGGAATTTTGGGTAGATAATCTTATACCTATGACAGATATATATGTTAATGTTCCTGTAGTAAAGCCCGAAATTGATATGTATATAATGATGGATAAGAATTTAAGCGATACGAAAGTACAATATATAACAGGGAATAGGATAAACTTTAATAACTTTTTAAGAACAAAGAACATATTACCTAAAATTGAAACTTGGGATATGAAAACATACCAATACTCACAGTCAACAAGCGATACCCGATATACAGGCGAATCATATCCACCGTCTTCAATTTCTTATTCAAGTGGCGGGTATTCAGGTACGCTTTACCGCGATAGGGCTGTGGATAATGGCGAATATAGGGATTTTGGAAGATATGAAACAAAAACTGAATCAAAGGAATTTACACGGACACACAGTAATACTGTAACAAATACTTATTGGGATGGTGAATTATACAGCACATCTGAATCTAGTCCTGCCCCTTCAAGCAAATATATAAGCGAAGATGGATACAGTGGGTATATTCCAAAAGTAAGTACCTATGGACCTTATAACTATCGTAGATTCGATGATATTTATACTTCAAAGACCTTTGAACGAACACACAGCAACACAGTTACAGATTATTATCGGGCTGATGGAGGCGGATGGGTAGGTAGTGTAGAGAGTAGTCCCGCTCCTTCAAGTAAATATATAAGCGAAGACGGTTACTACGGGTATATTTACAGGACAGGCACAAACGGTCCATATAACAAAACAGAAGGATATGCGTACTATAGTGGTTATTTCTGCTGGTATGTACGACAAACATTTGAAGCCGTATATTGTGGTACTCTTGAAAAACTCAAATCATATAAAACAAGTGAAGACTATGAAAGTACATACAGAGGAACTTTGACTAAATCAATACAGGTATGGGTTCCGGATATGAGATGGGTAAATGACTATATAGGCTACTATTCTGGCACAGTATATAAGAACGTAAGACAATCCTATACTAATCCTTTTAGAGCCACATCAGATAAATATGTTGTGTATGTAAGCGATGGTAGTGTAAATGAACTCTCAGATCTTAAAATGGTAATGTCTAAAGCAGATGCCAGGCTTATACTTGTTGGAGGCAGTACAATAAGAAATCAAATATCGCATGACCATTATATATCAAAGGATAAACCAATAGACACGATTATGCAGGAAGTGCTAGATTATATAGCAATAAACAGTCCAGCAGTAGAAAAACACTATGTCCTTGCGGGTATAGATACTTTTGATATAAAAACCATGGACTTTGATGAAGAAAACGACCCTATTGTAGAGCGAAAGTATCAGTATGTGCAAAACCAAAATTACTTTGACAATCCTACCGGAATGGAGGGTTTTGCAGTAGCAAGCTTTTCAGAAGATAGTAATTGGATTGATACCAAGGTAAGCAAGTTTAACAAAGTAGGGGAATTTCGCATATTTAAGAGAATAAAGGATATGCCGTCAACTGATCCGAACTTTTCAAATTATTCTTACTATTCCGGAACACCTGAATTAAGGGTGTATGCTCATAGAAAACCTATTGCAAAAGCAGCATTAGACTGGGATTATGATAATAACAAGGGAGTATATAAAACAAGATGGGTATGTCAGTCCTATGACCTTGATCATCAATATTCCAGAGAAGACAAGGGGATTGTCGACAGAAAGATAATGTTCAGAAAGACCGGGGGAGAATGGTATTATTATATTCCGGAAGAATTATCACCCGGAGCTTATGAACTTAAATACTATGTTAAGGATATCGAAGGTGTATGGTCGGATCCCTTTGCTATGAATTTTACATTGGCATTTACACCGTCCATACAATTTGATGCTAAACTTCGCACCAAAGATTCAAAATTTAGCCTTAACAGTATTCCTGCTTCTGAATATTTAGAAGTTTATGATCCATGGACAAGATATCCATATAATGTGAAGCTGGAAATGGCACTCTATAATGGAAGCACAAGGATAAGTACCGTGAAAACGGTAAATTACAGTTCCACAACCGGTGTAAAAACAGGTAATGATATACATTGGAATAATATAAGTTATCAGATACCAAGTACAGTAAAAGACGGAACATATACCTTTAAAATAAAAGCTGTTGATGCCAATAATTCAAGCAAGTATGAAGAAAAAAGCTTTGTAGTAACAGTAAATACACCAATAAATCTCGCACCATCGATGCCTGAAAATGCTATGACTGAAACTACTGTAGATGTGAACGCAACAACAACAAAGTATGCAAATACTACAAGGGTAATTTTGTTTTATGGAACATCATATCAAAAGACACTAGACCTTGTTGGAATTCAAAAAGGCAATATAAAGGAGTGGACAAACAGATATACCATACCTTCTAATATACCTGAAGCGTCATATATAGCAAGGTTCACAGCAACTACACCTAGTGGTAAAAGCGAAACAAAAGATGTACAATTCAAGGTTGAAACCTTGAAAATCACTGATGTAACCATAGAAGGATACTGGAACCATTGGAGAGGGCAGGTAGATATGTTTGGAACACGACTTACAAATGAGACTCATAGATTTCTAAGCTTAGAAAGGGTAAAAATAAATATCCATATGGATGGATATGCCGATAAAGTTGAAATACGTTTTAGTCCGGAATTGGAAGCTATGCAGTTTAGGGATGTGCATGGTAATACTTACGACTATAAGGAAGACTTTGGTTTTCAGTATGTGTCCTTTCCCAAAACATTTATATTGGATAGTAAAGTGAAAGAAAACCATATATATTGGGAATATGCACTGCCTTTATCAGACAGCACAAAATCCTGGGATAATATACGGCTAAAAAGTTCGTATAGAATGGAGGTAACTGCATGGAAAGGTACAGAATCAGTAACATATGTTATTGATGATATTGATATAACCGGAAATATTTATGATTTAACTTATATACAGCCAATAAAGTAGTATTTTTTATATTTAAGGTAGTGTCAAATAAATAATAAAAACTGATGAGAAATAAAAAAAGATAAAAAATGATGAATGATGTCAGAATAATAATATCTTCATGAGAGGATATAATATATTTACAGTGAATTAAAAGGTGGTGAGGATAATGGAATACTCCGTTAATGCACCAAAAATGTATGTAAAATGTGGTGTTGAAAATTGTCAATATAATAAAAGCCTTATGTGTTATGCGAATTCTCTGGAAGTTAACTCAATGGGTGATGGTAAAGCAGAAACCAGTGATGGTACATGCTGCACTACATTTAAAAAAAATAAATGACTTTATAAATAATTTGGAAAACGCCCCTTTTTGGGGTATTTTCCATTTTCAAAGGTAACTGAAGATAGCTGAGGAAATTAATAACTAGAAAGTGAATTCATCAGGCTTTTCAGAGCTAACACCGAATTCATAAAGCAGCGCCTTTACAATCCTTTTTGAAGCGTTACCGTCTCCGTAAGGATTTACTGCTTTTGCCATTTTATTATATTCATATGTATTATCTAACAATTTAAATGCTAGGGAAATAATATTATCTCTGTCAGTACCTGCTAAACACACTGTACCTGCTTTTACCGCTTCCGGCCTTTCAGTTTCATTTCTAAGAACAAGAACCGGTTTTCCTAATGAGGGAGCTTCTTCCTGAAGTCCTCCTGAATCAGTCATAACCATATATGACCTATCTATTAGATTATGCATATCCTGTACATCAATAGGTTCTATAAGGTGTATTCTTTTGTGATTTCCAAGTATTCTTCCTACAATCTCTCTGACAGCAGGATTAAGATGAACAGGATATACTATTTCTATATCCTCATATTTATTTGCAACATCTTTAACAGCTGTGCAGATATTTTCTAATGGTAATCCTAAATTTTCTCTCCTATGTGCCTCAACAGTAATTACTCTGTTGTTAACAAAATCTACCTGTTGTAATTTTTCATTACGGAATATGTAATTTTTACTAACGGTTGTCTTAAGAGCATCTATGACAGTATTACCTGTAACATATATTTTATCTTCTTCTATGCCTTCCTTAAGTAAGTTGGTTTTATTAGAATGAGTAGGGGAAAAGTGAAGGTCCGAAAGTACTCCCGTAAGTCTTCTGTTCATTTCTTCCGGGAAGGGGTAATACTTGTCAAAAGTTCTCAATCCGGCTTCCACATGACCGATTTTAACTTTTTTATAAAAAGCTGCGAGGCTTGCAGAGAAACAGGTTGTAGTATCACCATGAACAAGAACAATATCCGGTTTTACTTCTTCAAATACATCAGATAAGCCCTCTAATGCTCTTGTGGTAATATGTTCTAAACTTTGTCTACTTTGCATTATATTAAGGTCATAATCCGGAACTATATCGAAAATATCAAGTACCTGATCTAGCATTTGCCTGTGCTGTGCTGTAACACATACAATAGTTTCAATTTTAGTATTTTCTTTAAGTTCCTTTACCAGTGGGGCCATTTTTATAGCATCGGGTCTTGTAC
>CAZEYH010000130.1:0-3724 GCA_964515895.1 uncultured Clostridiaceae bacterium
TCTCACCCTGTTGGTGTTATGGTTCAGAAACAATGGATATGGATCCTATAACCCCAAAAGCTGTGTGGGGTTTTAATGGCACAGAGCGACCGGGTGCAGTGTATCTTGCTGCCGTTCTTGCTGCTCACAGCCAAAAGGGGTTACCCGCATTTAGTATTTATGGAAAAGATGTGCAGGATGCTGATGATACCAGCATTCCTAATGATGTGCAAGAAAAGATACTTAGATTTGTTAAGGCAGGACTTGCAGTTGCTGAAATGAGAGGTAAATCCTATCTATCTATGGGCTCAGTTGCTATGGGTATTGCAGGTTCCATAGTTAATGCAGACTTTTTCCAAAATTATCTTGGAATGAGAAATGAATATATTGATATGAGTGAGTTTGTAAGAAGGGTTAATGAAGAAATCTATGATAAGGAAGAATTTAATAGAGCATTAAAATGGGTTAAAGAAAATTGTAAAGAAGGTCCTGATAACAATCCTGCAGATGTTCAACACTCAAGAGAGCAAAAAGATGAAGACTGGAAAATGAGTATTAAAATGGCAATAATAGCAAAAGACCTTATGATTGGAAATCCGAAACTTGCTGACATAGGTTTCGGAGAAGAAGCCTTGGGTCGTAATGCCCTGTTAGCTGGATTCCAAGGACAAAGACAATGGACTGACCATTTCCCAAACGGAGATTTTATGGAAGCTATCCTTAATTCTTCATTTGATTGGAACGGAATAAGACAACCCTTTATAGTTGCTACGGAAAATGATAGTTTAAATGGTGTAGCTATGTTGTTCGGACATCTTCTCACTAATACTGCCCAGGGATTTGCAGATGTGAGGACTTATTGGAGTCCGGAAGCAGTTGAAAGAGTTACGGGAATTAAACCAACAGGATTAGCTAAAAACGGATTTATCCACCTTATAAATTCCGGAGCAGCTGCATTAGATGCAACGGGAGAACAAACTAAAGACGGCAAACCTGTTATGAAACCATTCTGGGAGATTACTCCTGAAGAAGTTGCAAAATGCTTGGATGCTACATTATGGCGCCCTGCAAGTTTAGGGTATTTCAGAGGTGGAGGATTTTCATCGGATTTCCTTACAAAGGGTGGTATGCCTTTGACTATGTCAAGAGTGAATATAATTAAAGGTCTTGGACCTGTTCTCCAGATTGCAGAAGGTTATTCTGTTGATTTGCCTGAAAAAATGCATGAAATACTGGATAATCGTACAGATCCAACATGGCCTACAACTTGGTTTGCCCCAATACTAACAGGAAGCGGCCCATTTAAGGATGTTTACTCTGTAATGGCAAGCTGGGGTGCAAATCATGGTGCATTCAGCTATGGACATATAGGTGCAGAACTTATAACTCTGGCTTCTATGTTAAGAATTCCTGTATGCATGCACAATGTTTGCGAAGATAGAATATTTAGACCCAGCACATGGTCAGCTTTTGGAACTAAAGATCTTGAAGGTGCAGATTATAGAGCATGTATGAATTTTGGGCCTCTATACGGAAGTAGATAATTATAGTGAAAGTAACAATAATTTAACAGATTTCGTCGAAGAGAATCTTAGGTATGGGGACATTCCACAGCAGGGAATACTTGTGCAGCAATGGTGTGTCCCCACACCTTGTTTGCGAGTAAAAATTGCTTCAATTTTAAAGTAATAAACGAAGCAATTTTTTTATTTTGTAATGAAAAGTAAATATAATGCCCAATATTTCAATGATATAATAATTTCTGCATAAGGTTTTATTTAGTAAAATTAAAGGCATACATAAAGGTGTACATATTCCGGGGGAGAATAATGAGGTATATTTCTATTAATGAAAGAGTAGAAAGAATAAAGAATAATGAGGAAGAAATCAATAAGTTTGTAGAAGAATACAAGCCATTTATTGCTTCATGTACGGAAAAGTTTATCGGGAGATATGTAACATATGGAGAAAGTGATGAATTGAGTATAGCCCTTATTGCTTTTGTTGAAAGTATTAGATCTTTTAACTCATCTAAAGGAAATTTTCTGTCTTTTGCTCAGGGAGTAATTAGAAGACGGTTAATAGATTTTTATAGAAAAGAAAAAAAACATATGAATATAATATCTCTGAATGAGTATTTTAATGAAGAAAGCGGAGAAGAAATAGATCTAAGCACTGAGGAAGCAATTGAAAAATATAATATTGAAGAAATTAGTGAGTATAGAAGATTAGAAATAGAGGAACTTAAAAGAGAGTTATTAAAATGGAATATTACATTTAATGATTTGGTCCGTTCATCTCCAAAGCATTCAGATACACGTAAGACTTGTAGGGAGATAATAAGATATATAGTGTCAAAGCCTGAACTTAAAGAGTTTATTATGACAAAAAAATACATACCTATTTCAGAAATAGAAAGTACTTTAAAAATATCCCGAAAAAAGATTGAAAGACTACGAAAATATATAATAGCTACAATTATTGTAATTACGGGAGACTATCATTATATAAGAGAGTATGTGAAAGATTACATACCTTAATAAGATCAGCTCTTTATAGAAAATGGCAAGACAAAAATAGAGTTCAGTAGGTGATACTATGAAAGGCCTGGTAATGGAGATTAGAGGAAGACATGCAATTGTTTTGAAAACTAACGGAGAGTTTGAAAAGATTAGGAATAATAATTTTAAAGTAGGATATGAAGTTAATCTTGATCAGTATAAGGAATTTTCTAAAGAAACAGTAAGTAATATAGGTAGTATAAGGAAGATAGTTTCTATTGCTGCTGTATTTATGATTATTTTGGGTTTGAGTTATGGAGTTTACAGTTATAATACCCCATATAGTTATGTTAGTGTAGATATAAATCCCAGTGTAGAAATTACGGCTAATGTGTTTGACAGGATAATAAATATTGAAGGAATTAATAATGACGGTGAAAAACTTGTATCCTTAAAGCATTATAAGAATAAAAAAGTCAGAGATGGTATTGGAAATATAATTGAAAGTGCTGTTAAAGAAGGATATATTAAACCTGAATATAGCAATATGGTATTGCTGACTATTGCAAGCAGGGATACTGAAAAGTCTGAAAGGATTGAGAAAGATATTGAAGAAGTTGTAGGTAAAGAAATTAATACATCTGAAATTGATTCAACCATCTATATCGAAAAGGTAGAAACAAAAAAACACGATGATGCAAAAAATCTGGGAATTTCTCCGGGAAAGTATCTATTAATCGAGAAAATGAAGGAAAGCGAGCCGGAAATTAAATATGAGGATTGGAAAGAAGCACCGGTGAGGGAAATAATGAAGTCAGCTATTAATAAAAAACATGAAGAAATATTTGAAAACAAGATGGAAAAAATCAGGGAGAAGCAAGAAGAAGAACAGCAGAAACAACAAGGAAAGCAGGAAGAAGAACAGAGGAAACAGCAAGAAAAGCAGGAAAAGGAAAATCAAAAAGAGATAGAAAAACAGAAGAAAGAAGAGGAAAAACGGCAACAACAAATAGAAAAGCAAAAAGAGAAGGAGAAGAAAGAAATAGATAAGCAAGAGAAAGAGAGGCAAAAAGAGATAGAGAAGCTAGAAAAGGAAAAACAGAAAAAAGAACAATTAGAAAAAGAAAAATTGGAGAAAGAGATAAGAAAACAAGAAAAGGGAATGGAGAAGCAAGAGAAAAAGACTAAGTTGGAGGTTAAAGAAGAGAAAGAGAATGATGAGAATAAAAAGGATAAAGATAAGA
>CAZEYH010000130.1:3824-6962 GCA_964515895.1 uncultured Clostridiaceae bacterium
ATTTTACAATTATATTACAAGTTGGAAATACCCTGGAAAACTATTAGACAATTTCGAATAAATATATGGAAAGGGAGAGGAGGCTTTTAATCATGAAAAAACTATTAAAAACTTTAAGTATTGTTCTAGTTATGACTCTAGTTTTGACTTCCAGTATTACTGTTGCCTTTGCAGATAGCTGGAAGAAACCTGGCAAACTATCAATTAATAATAGCAGTAAAGTATTAAAGGTTGAGCAAGTTCAGGAGCAGCTAAACCAGAGACGAAATGAAAGAGACAAACAAATTAAGAAGTACATGGAAAGAATAGAGGAAAAGGAAAAATTAAAAGGAAAGGGCAACAATGCGAGCAGCAAAGCGAAAGAAAAAGAATTAAAAGAGCTGGAAGATAAGATTAAGCAGCTAGAAAAAGAAATTAAGGAATTGCATACAGAGATTGTAAAGCTAAAGAAGGAGACTAAAGAGATTTTACAGCGGGGCAATGCTAAAAAAGATAAGGTTCCGACTGTAATTAAACACGGAAGATTTCTTATTCCAACAGGTCCTATAATAAAAGCATGTGGTGCGGATCTTGATTGGGATGAGAAAAATAAGACTTTAACTATAGAGAAAGACAAGACCAAGATAACAATAAACCTGAATACCGGAGAAATTAAAGTCAATAGCAGCAAATTAGATTTAAGCAAATATGGTTGGGCAAATAATAACGGTAGATGTGTACCAATAAGTTTGATAACCAGAATTCTAAGGGATAAACATGAATCCGGTAAAGTTGACGACGACGATGACGACGATAAATATGATGATGAGGACGAAGATGAAGATGAAGACGAAGATGAGGAAGAAAAGATTGAAAAAATTATAATTGTAAATGATAATGTAGTCGGCACTGAAAAAGGACAATTTCAATATATAGGAAGCGGCTGGAATTATGGAAAACAAACAGGTACTTTCAAGGATGATAACCATTGGTCAAATGTAGCTGATGATTTCTTCCGGATTAAATTTACCGGTAATCAAATTAAGTTATATGGGGCAAAGGATCCATCACATGGAATAGCAGCTATATCTATAGATGATGGAGATGAAGTTTTGGTTGATTACTATGCAGCAAAAAGATCTGATAATGTACTTATTTATACCAGTCCCATACTAAAAGATGGAGAGCACACACTTAAAGTAAGAGTAACAGGTGCAAAAAATATAAAAGCAACAAACAAGTATATAACTGTAGATAGAGTAGAAATAGTTGAACTGGTAAAACCGGAAGGGGTTTTAGAAGGTGTTGTAGCCAAAACACCTGATAATGTTGATTTAAGTAAGGAAGGTATAATTGATTGGGTACATTGGGGAATTGGAGGGGTTACAGGGTATAATAGAAAATTAACTACCAAAAACAAACTTGACATAAGCAATTATACCAAAATAGGAACAGGAACTCTTTCATGGATCTCAAACAATCCGGTTAGATATTCATGGGGTGGAGGAACTCCAACATCCCAAGCAGCAAATGTTGCATCAGCCATTTATATGTCTAATGCAGGAAGCGGTTTCCAATTTACAGTACCTGCAGATACAAAAGAAAAGACATTAAGAGTGTATGTGGCAGCATGGGATGCAACAGGAAAATTGGAAGCAGTATTAAGTGATGGCAGTGCAGCTCCATATACCGTTGATATAGTTTCAAATTCAGGTATTGCATGTAAAGTAGTTACAATAAGATATAAGGCTAAATCTGAAGCTCAAAAACTAACAATAAGATATACTGTTAAAAGTTTGAAAGGTAATAATATCAGCAATATAAGCCTGCAGGCAGCAACACTTAAGTAAGAATAAAATAGTAGATAAATAGAGGGTAAATTTACACTCTCATTTTAATCAAAGCAAGACTTCCCAATAATAATAGAAGTGTAAAAAAGATATCCTGTAAAGAAAATTACAGGGTATGTTTTTTTGTTTGACATTAATCTACAAATATCGTAGAAATTTTTTAATCTAAAAGTTAAAGTAAATGCATATAGAAATTTGATATAAATTAACCTAATGTATTCCTCCGCCAGTTTCTGATAGATAATGTCATAAAGAAAAAATATTACAGCAACCATAATTGACAAATTTTACCACAAGGATCGGCTATAATGGATTTTACATAATATACATAATATAGATAATAGATAGATAAAAAAGAATGGGGGATGTACAATTTGAAGTCTGAAATATTATCTCAAAAAAAAGTAATAAATTTCTTGTTTGATAAGATCTATTTAATAATCATGCCTATAGCATTATTACTTGGAAGAGGTCAATTAATAAAAGGTCTTATGCCTTTTGGCTTGCCTTTTTATATAGCCATATATCAGCTTGATGTCAGCAAAACAATAGTGGCTGCTTTTGTACTCCTTGGTATGATTACAGCAGGGGGCAAACATAGAATATATGTTACAGCTGCCAGTATGATTATTTTTAGTGTTCTAAATTTACTAATTAAATTTTCTAATAAAAAATCTTTTACAAAACCTAAAAAATCTTTTTTATCATCCAAATATAATTCAAATTCTAAATCATATATTGGATATGCAGTTATGGGATTAATAAGCAGTTTAATTCCTGAAGTAGTAGCTGTGTTTAATAGAGGTATGCTTTTATATGATTTTATTATGGCCATTTTCAATTCTTTAATTGTATTTGTATTGGTATTTATATTCAGCAATACTGTTTCTTTACTTAATAGGAACAGTAAGACATATGTATTTTCCGATGAAGAGTTTATAAGTCTTATAATTAGTTGTGCGCTTATATTCTGCGGATTTAGTGATATAAAAATACTTGGTTTTGATATAAAGAACACAGTCTGTATATTGGCAGTTATGATATTAAGTTACAGGTATGGGGCGGCATTAGGGGCAGCTATAGGAGTTACTGCAGGTTTAGTTTTAAGTATGTCGTCATCTAGTTTGTCATCATCAATTACACCTATATTAATTGGTTGCTATGCCTTTTGCGGACTTTTATCAGGTGTGTTTAGGAATCTTGGAAAAGTTGGTTCAGGTCTTGGCTATTTTATAGGTAATACTATGCTTATATTATATATGAATGGTTCAATGGAGACTTTAATTTATCTTAAGGAAGTAGTATTGGC
>CAZEYH010000131.1:0-2909 GCA_964515895.1 uncultured Clostridiaceae bacterium
AAGTGAATATCAAAATACTATTATCGGTGGATTTGGTTCTGGTAAATCATTTTTATTAGACATGATTCTAAAAGGAAAAGACAATGTTGATAGAGAGAGATACAGTGAATTAGCAAATAAATATGAAAGTTTTAGCATTGTTTTTTCTGATGATACAACCAGAGAAAGCTTGTCAGAAGTTAATGAAGAAGTCAAGATAATAAAATTTGACCAATATAAAGATATTTACTTTAAAAATATATTGTTAGACACGGATAAATCTTTATTAGAGACTAATCTGCATATAGACTTTCCGATATTAAATATAATTGAGGAACATGACGAAACTGAATTTAAAGATTGTTTTAATCGTTTGAAAGAGAACTATGAGAATAATTTCTCAGTTACGGATATTATTAATTATGATGCGATCAGTCGTAGAAATGAAAAATCATATAGTTTTAAGGGAAAAAGTCTACAGCAATTGTACAACACCCCCGAGTATTTAGAGCACCTAAAAGAAAGTTTAAAAAGTGAGATTGAAAAGAAGGTTTTAGATAAGGATATTTACTCTGAACAAGAAAAGCAAAATATTTCTACTTCAAAGGATATTATTATTGCTAAAAATAATGAATACAAGAATTTATCAGATGAAATGGAAAGGATCCTAGATATACTAGATGAGAAAATATCATGTGTAAATAAAACGGTACACCAAAATAATGCCAAGATTAGTAGTAATATTCAAATTTTTGAAGATTTGAAAAATAAAGCATATGAATTCGAAACAAGGTACTCAAAGGAAAAGTATGACGAGTTAAAAAAAATAAGAAAAGAAAAAGATCTCTATACTTACAAACTTATAGCTAAATATTATGCAGATGAAGAGCGTTTAGATTATAATTCAGCTATTATTAAATCCCAGTTTAGAAAAGATAGCTTATTCCAAAGTATTATTTTTACTATGAATAGTAATGAGAAATTTATTCAAAATCAAACGTTCAATCAGAGAATGGATTATTTTACAAATAAGTACTATAGTAATTTTAAGACTGTTTGCTATGATATCTATGATAATGGAATTTCAATAATGAAGAAATCAGCAGGTGAAAAGGCAAATACTATAATTAATATTATTTTTAATATAATCGAGGATTATTCCTCAAGAGGAATATCTTCTATCGTCATTTTAGATCAACCCGAGGACAACCTAGATAATAAGGGGATAAAGAAAGAAGTTGTTGAGCGTATTCGTAGTATGAAAAGTAACAATTGTTTGCCTCAACTGATTTGTGTTACCCACAATGCTAATATTTCAATTACTGCAGATTCAGAAAATATAATACTGGCAAGTAAAGCAGATGGTAAATGTACCTATAAAGGCTCTGGCATTGAGGATACAGATTTCATTAACGAAGTTTGTAGGGTTGTTGAAGGCGGCAAAGATGCTTTAAAAAAAAGAGGGACAAAATTTAATATACCAATTATTAAGGAATTAGAAAGGGGTATTTAAATATGAATGATATAGAGATTAAATGGGTTGTTGATGAAACTGGAAAAAAATACATTACCTCAGAAGGAATAAGTACGCATATTGAGATTAATGAAGAAAATAAAGAGATAAGAAATGCTAAAGCCTTTTTCCGAGAAATAATATATCTGTCTTTTCTAAATGGCTGGAACAAGAGAATAGTTTTTGTGGAAGATCAAGACAATGAAGTTGCAGAAGTTAAAACAATAATAAACGAGCTGATACAAATATGCAATAATGAAATTAATGCAAAGAATAACAGCTAAATTACATTTTATATGCCCTACCAGATAAAGAACATTAGATTTTGCACCAAGCAGATTGGGGAAAATTAGAGATGTAATAGGTTAGGACCGACTTTTACAAAGTAGCAGGGGAAAAGTGCGTAATTTAGTGAATTTAGAATTAAATATTATCCTGGGAGGTTATTACAATGGAGACATTGGAATTCTACACTTACAGATATTTTTTAATTTCAGCAGAGCAAATCGCTTTTTATGAAAAACCAGAGACAGAAAAATATAGGATAATGTATGAATTTTTTGATGCGCTACTTATAAATAAAAAAATTGATAGATTTATTGGAAGAAAAAGATGTATTTTATATATAACACATAAATATGATGAAAATATTTTTCTTTGTAAATATGCAAAAGAACAATCTATGAGAAAATTTCAAGAGGGTGAAAGTGATATTGAAAGTACAGTAGAGAGTAACTTCCCGTTTATTTATCTAATTTTTGATTTGCAAAGACAAATTATCCTAATTCATAATAAATCTTCGGTATTTGAGAATGTCAATGCTGCTAAGAATAGTATTCAAAAATTTTTTCAGAAAACGACATATATACATAACTATAACTTTACTATCGATGAAGTTTCGTATGAACAGGCTTTCTGGGAATGTATAAGTGGGGCAGAAGGTATATTTGAACTAACGTTTAGTTTAAAAGCCCCGAATTTGTTTGGAGGCATTCTGGCAACTAATGAATTTCTTAAGAGAATAAAAGAGATTTACAATTCATCAGAGACCGAAATTAAGTATAAAAATGAACAGGGCAAACTATCTGTGGAAAAAGACGAAGTAGATGATGTAATAAAATATATCACAAGTGGTGGAGGAAGATGGACACTTAAGGCTAGAAAAAACAGAAGAAAAAGAATATTTAAAAGTAGTGATAATGTGAAAAAGGTAAGTATAGCAAATAACCTTGAGGTAGACCCCAACATCACATACAAAAATATAAATGAGCTAATTAAAGAAATCGATGATTTATTAGGTAATATTAATGATTAAGAAAATAGTTAAAGGATTATACATATTGTTCTCATTAATCATTACTTGGATTTTTAGTGTAATAATTGTAAAGATGAATCCAAACATAGCCAACGGAACATC
>CAZEYH010000131.1:2927-3376 GCA_964515895.1 uncultured Clostridiaceae bacterium
AGCTATAGCTGTTATAACTTTCCTGTATTCAAATGTAGAAAAAATCAGAGATTCATTATATAAAACAATTTCGGATAATATAATAATAGATACTTTAGAAACACGAATTGATACGATTTTTAAGGAATTAAAGCATGATACTATATTTATCTTTTTTTGTTTGATTATAAGTTTCTTTGCTATTTTAATAAGAGATATTGATTTACCAGTTTTAAAATGGAGTTTTAAGGGTGTTAGCAAAACAGAGTTTTTGTACTCAGTGGAAATATCTGTTATTTTATTGATGCTTTTTTCACTATTTGATATTATTGGGTCCCTTTTTAAACTATCAGATGCATCAAAACTTTTTAGGTATAACAATAAGGATGATGTATCATAGAAAGTAAAGTGAAACAAAAAACTGTAATATTCACACTAATCATTATAGCTAATTCAAATAAATTATTAAT
>CAZEYH010000131.1:3386-6943 GCA_964515895.1 uncultured Clostridiaceae bacterium
GAAGTAGGATTCGAACCGTTAATACCTTTTGATTATATTGATAAAGTTTATAAAAGTGATACTTTGTTTCCTACCTTTTCAAATGATAACAGGTTGGGAGCAATTGAAGATATTAAGTTTGCTTTAGATAATGAGAACATAGAAGATGATATTCTTGTTATGTCAGATGATAATTTATTTAAGTTGTTTTACAGGAAAGTAGGGCATGACTGCATAACAGTACATGAATTAAATGATAAGGAAGAGTTGAAAAGAACCAGGGTTGTTGAAATAGATGAAAACTCTAAGATTATATCATTTAAAGAAAAACCAAAAGAGCTCAAGCCGAATCTTGCGGTTCCACCGTTTTATATTTATAGGAAAGATACTTTGAGTTTGTTTAGTAAATAGACTGGTATTTTGAAATTAAAGAGAAAATTGATCTGTTAATTACTGAGAATAAAAGACTTCAATCTTTAGATGATAGGAAAAGCTGATTTATAATAGTATTATAGATCAGCTGAGAGAAAGATAGAAAAAGATTAAACTAAAATAGACACAAAATAAATCCAAGAGCAGCTTAACCACATAGCCCTGTGTTTTATATCTTATCTAGAGGTCAGGGCTTTTACAGGGTTGGAGCCAGGCACATTTTGCACAATAGCACAGGAAAAAATTGAGTGTTTAAGTGGGTTTAGAACGATACTGTTGTGTTTTCACCAGGCAACCAAATACAAATATTTATATGAGCAAGGTGGTGAGCATTTGTTTTCATTAGAATACGAAGATTGGGAGTGCATATGCTCTCAAATATTTATACAAAAGCATGGTCGAAAAAAGATATATTTACAATGGTATCCATTTGCTTGTCTCTCCAATCATGAGAAAAAAGTATTGATGAGCAAAGAGTTTTTTGGAAACTTTATACAAACTGGTATATTTCTGTATTATCCAGAGAACTGGCTTGTTGCAGATAATTACATGATGAAGGGAGATGGAAATTTCAGAAATGCGTCACTTATATCTCCTATTATGTACTTACTTGCACTTGCTATCGGTAAGAATATTTCAAAAAAGTATGTACCCTTAAGGCCTTTGGGTGTGCAGGCATTTTATGCAGGCAATTTCCAGGAAAATAGGCTATATTACAGTAAGGATTATGATGTCTTTTTCAAAACATTAAACGATGTTTCTCAATCATATCAGTATTTTATAAAAACAGATATAAAAAATTTTTTTTCAAATATTAATATCAATCTGTTATTCGAAATGATAGATCACATACTTAAAAAAGCAGGGAATGTCATTTCACTGAAAGATTCATTAATATATAAGGAAATTCTTGTATGTATGGGACAAGGTGAGTTCCCGCTTGTCGAAAATAGCACTGTTTCTTCATATTTAGCTACTATAGTATATCTTGACCAAGCTGATACAAAACTTCACAATTATATACAATCTAAGGAAACCGGAATTACTGAATTTTTCATGGTTAGATATGTTGATGACCTTTACATACTTTTCAACTCTCAAATACCCGAAAGAGAACTTATGCCCGTTGTAAATAGAATTTTAAGTTGCTATTCAAGTGAACTTAAAAGAATCAATCTCACTTTAAACAGAGGAAAGACGTCTTGGAAACGTGTATCTGAACTTAATGATGAGGTTAAAAAATCCTTATATGATGAGCAAATAAAAGGGAAGAAGTTCATTGACTGGCATATGAAAACTTCGGGTTGCAATGTGGAAATCTTTACTTCACCTACTAAAAAGGCCATTTACAGGAGATCCCAAGGCATACCCAGAATGATAAACAGGCTTGCTTTGGAATGCCTTAACGAAGCTTGCCTTGAAGGGGAAAGACTAATAACGGAAGAGCTCTTTGCCAGGGTTTGTAAAAACCTTGGACCCCATTTATCAAATTAAATTTTCTATGGTATTAGCAAAACGCTTAAACCTTTTTGGTCGTATACAAACTTGTACATGTGTTGTTTTAGTGTTTTGATAAATTTATTTATGCAAAGGAGTGTTTAACCATGACTGACATACCAACAGACAAATATTATATTGACAAGATATATGAAGTTTCCGGTGTGGATTATTTTAACGATGCTCTACAGCCCATCCTTAGAGTAATAATTAGAGAATTGTATTATTACAATCAGGCGTTAGCGTTTAAATTACGAATAAATCACATTGATAGAGCTATATGTAAATATAGACAAGCTAAAGAAAACAACCGAATCTGGAACACAAAACAATATTTTAAGGCATGTATCATAAGTGCAATTCATGAATGCGGTCTGGATGAATTAGAACTGATAGAAAATTAGCTTTACATTTCTCATTTTCCGTCTATATCTTGTGTATAGACGTTTTTTTTGCTAATAATGGGGCTTCATTTGTCACTAGTCGTTAATCTGAGCGATTTATGCCTTTTCAATAGAAACACAAAGGGTAATTACCTGCTATGTTAAGTGACAAAAGACTGACAGATAATGACTGACTTTTTTATATCTAGTCTAGTTTAAAGTGATTGTACTAGTCTAGAATAAAGTGACGCCTAACAGTTTATTGAGCCAATTACAAATTTCAAAAGCAAAGATGAATGACTCTCCAGATAATGAAGAAGCAATTATTGATAAAGAAATGAAAGAAAAAGCCATTATAGATTTTGAACATTTGGCTGGAATGATTGAAGAAGATAGAAAATATAGAGAAGCTGCAATAAAGCTTTTAAGAAGAGCGCATTCTTCAGAAGATTTTCTTAAAAATGCTGACATTGATGTACTTAGGGCTTGGGTAATGGAAATAACAATATTTTCTTTGCAAGACTACGAGATACACTGGTTCAATGATTTATATACAGTCATAGGTGATGGTGAAAAACTTAAAGCTGAGACGGAAATGAAAAGGTCTTCTTTCGTGGTAGGAGATCCGATTTTAAAGCCAGCAATAAAAAAGAAAAATTACATGTTAGAAGAAAATTACGATGAGGGGGCAGTGTTTTTAAAAGACTCCCCTGTTTTGAAATCCAGAGGTGATAGCGTGCAAGCTGTAGAAGTAGAAGATTATTCTTTAAGTCTTGAAGATAAAATACGGAAAGAAATAAGAACTATTAAGCAACAAGGAAATGAACCATCATTCAATAAACAACGTATTGGAGTTTATGCAAGGGTTAGTACAGATGATCCTCAGCAGTTAGGTTCACTGGAAGCTCAAATGGCTTATTACACTTTCACTGTATTAAAGAATCCAGAGTATCGTTTGATACAAGTCTATTACGATGAAGGCATTTCAGGAACAAAGGCAGAAAACAGACCAGGGTTTCAACAAATGATTGCTGACTGTAAGAAAGGGAAAATAGATCGAATAGTAACAAAGTCTATATCTAGATTTGCTAGAAACACAGTTGATTGTTTAGAATATGTTAGAGAACTAAAAAGCATGGGGATTAGCATATTTTTTGAGAAGGAGGAAATTGATTCTGCGGATAATGAGGGAGAAATTCTCCTCACAGTATACAGTGCTTTAGCGCAGGAAGAATCTAGAAGCCTAGGAGAAAGTCTTTCTTGGGG
>CAZEYH010000132.1:0-6904 GCA_964515895.1 uncultured Clostridiaceae bacterium
GTTTTACGACTTTTCACTGTAGGATTGCCTACAGTGAGTTGCAATTTCATTGCAATCTGGTGCAATCTAATATGGTTAATACAAACCTGAATTAGTAGTATGTATAAATATAATATAAATTTTGTGAAGGGGGTTTTTGCATGCCTTTCTATGATTTAAAATGTAAAGAATGTGGTGAAGAATTTAATGTTATGGCTAAAATAAGTGAAAGAGATAAAAAACTCATTAAATGCCCAAAATGTGGTAATAATGAACTAGATCCTATTTTTACTAATCTTAATTTTATTACTAAACCTAAATCTGATGGACCGGTTTGTCCAAACATTGACCGATGCGGAGGGTGTTGCAACTTTCAGTGAGCATTCTAGTGGATAAATGGTGCAGTATAATGGGTACATTAGCTGTGCTATGGAATGAGTTCATATTTTAAGGCGCATTTTCTATATATGCCCATATAATGACAGAAATATTAAAGTGAATTTACAGGCTCTGGAGGCCTGGAACACTGTTTCTGAAATATAATGGGTCACACGGAAAAATGCGCCTCATATTTTACTCCAGAATTTCTTCCTCTTCAAAATCCCCGAAAGTTTCTTTTGACTTTTCCTCATTTGCTTTGCTATCTTCCCGGTTTTTTACATTTATATCATCAGTTTCATTGTTTTTATTCTCTATTATTATATCCTCATCTTTAACAGCATCTGTATCCAAGTCATTTTCTATTTCTCCTCTCACGGGAGGTTCTTTGCTGATTATTGAAGTACTTCTGGGAAAAGGTGCGTCAAACTTAAATCCTCCTTTAAATTCAGCTTTTGACTTTCCTTCAATTTTAAATTTTACCTTTTCAATGCCTTCAAGCTCTGTTAAGGAATTTACTACCGAATAAATAGTTAATTTTTCTGCATCTTTTTCGCCGGTATGTTTTTCAACAAATTCCTTGCTGAAATCAACAATAGCAGTACGTCCTTCAATAATTACGGGTGTTTTCAATTTCACACCTTCAGGTATTGTGCTTTTTAATCCTGTACCTTTACCAGGTCCTTTTATTAATTCTTTGACAATTGCATTTGCCAAGCTTCCGGTATTTTTGCCCGCATCAGTTGACTTTATATATCTTATTTCAGCACGTAATTTTGTGTTATCTTCATTTGCAAAGTATAAACGGATTGGATTTTTATCAATAATTTTAGCTGCTTCATCCTCATCTATAATTACACTGCTTACAGGACGTAGCTCATCTATATCTCCCCTAATCCCAATCTTTTGTAAAATATTGCACCCTGTATTAAGTATTATCACTAAAATACATAAAACTAAAATACATAAAGTTTTTCGCATAAGATAGCACCCCACAATTATTATCCTATAAGATATTCTTATGCAGGGTGTTTTTTTAGTATTCTTTTTTTGCATATAAATTTAATATTATTTTACTTTTTTCTGCTAATAAAAATTAAATAGCTCTTGTATACCTATCTGCAAAGCAGCTTGCACAATAACTATCAGGTTTTATTTTTGGTATGAAACTAAGGCCTTGTACCATTCCAACCATTTCATTAATAAGAGTTTTTGTTGGTCCTTTTGTCCCAACATCAATATGAAATTCGAAAGTAACTCCTCTTGAATTGTCTCCGGATTTTACTGTTTTTATAATATTGGATATTTTTTCATCATCGAATAAATAAGCTAGTTGAAGACTAAAACATGTTTCCATGTATATTTTTTCTCTTAAATTTTTTACTTGCCTTGATACTTCGCTTTTATGAAGAAAACCTATTGCTCCCTTGCCAACACGGTGGATAAGAATACACGAAACAAAAACAGTCTTTGACCCTACTTGGGAGTCTGTACCTATAGATATTTTGTAAGAACTCCTAGTATCAGAACTGATAAACTTCAATATTTCATTATATACTTCCGTAAAAGTTATATTATCCTTCCGCAAACTTCGGAATACGGTATTTTCATCAAATACAAATGGATTCCCTGGCACAGTTTTTCCTCCTATTTGAACCAAATATCAACACTAATCAATTATCCATAGACTAAATGTTATCACAAGTATAAAAGAAAATCAATAATCCAAATTATCCCACATTTCTTCCTGTTCATTATAATAACCTAATAATCCTGTTATTTTGTAAATTACCCCGTCCGGAAATTTCTCTACCATTTCTATATTAAAGTAATACCTTAATTCATCTATGCTATAAATTGTATCTGTTGTATCTAGGTTAAACCAAACTATATATGTATTATTCTTGTTTTTTACAGATTTTATAAAAGTTTTAATCCCATACTGAGATAGACCATTTTTTTTGGGTGTATAGCCTGCTTTCTTACCGGTATGAATATAGACTGCATCAGGGAAATTACTATAAAAACTATTATCTCCTTCGAGGTTTTTTACACAGTTCATAACTTTAGAATTTTCCCACCACTTAGAAGCAAGAATACCGGCTCCATTTTCATGAGAATACTGAACATCGGAAGCAATTTCAGAAAATGGGTACAATAACCATACGCCATATATAATAACAAATATGCATGTTGTTACTATGTTTCTAACCCTATAATTTTCATAAGTTAATATTTCGTTAATGGTAAAAAATATCATTATTATTATCGAAATATAAACCGGTACCAATAGTCTATTATTTATGCTATCAAAAGCCACTAATGATGCTGATATAATTAGATAACTAATATAAACTAAAGTATAAACAAAAGGTATAAGTATTCTGTAAGCCCTGTTTTCACCTGATTCTGTCTTTTGAATATTTACATAAATATTTTTAATTATTATAATTATAGATATAAATACACATAATCCAAGCATTATATATAGTGTGACATGCGAGTAATAGGGTGCAAACCAAGAAGCTATTGTTTTAAAAGCAATAGCAATATTCTCATTAAAAGTGTTTTTTGTAGGAACACGTTCTCCTGTTAAAGTATTAGATATTAAATAGTTTCTAATTATCCATACAGCAGTCGGACTTGACGATATAAGCCCAAATATTATAGTTTCAACAAGTCTATTAATAAATTTCTTATTCTGAATTAGTAAAATAATACAACCTGTTATAATAGCTGTTATCCCAATGTATCTTGTTAAACATGCAAGTGCAGCAAATATTGATGCCTCAATAAGAAATTTTAAGGATGATTTATAAATATAGTTATCAAGACTTATCATAAACAGCAATATAAACAAAATAAATAAAGGTTCTGACCAAATAAACTTTGAAACATAACTTAGGGGAATTGATGCCAATATGGCAATTGCTCCGGCAATAGTTAACACAAAGTTTTTCGTACATTTTAGCAGCCAATATCCGGAAAAAAATACAATCAATGCAAATATGAATGCATTAAAATAGCCTGATGCTATAATTAGGTCATAACCTAAAAGATTTATACCCGAAAGTATGATAGGAAAAAAGGGAGGCCACTGAACAAAAGGAGTATCATACCCGAAATACTTCAATCCATTCCCATTTAGAAAAGACTTAGCAGCATACATATATGCTACTGAATCATGGGTACTTGCAGGTCCATACTTTGATATGCTGTATAATATTAGTAAAAATCCTGAAATAGATACCAGTATTAAAAAAGGTATGGTAATGCTCATTATCTTCCATTTTTCACTTTTTCCCTTATTGTTAGCTGCCACTAATATCACCCTATAATATATTACGTTTTTTTCTGCTATTGGACAATACCTATCAAGAAGATTTTTTAAATTATTTTCTATGACCTCTTACATATTCACTCATTTTCTTACCTGCTAATGCTCCTTGACCAACTGCTGTTGAAATCTGTTTAAATCCACCGGTACAATCGCCAGCTGCAAATAATCCTTTAAGATTCGTCATTTGATGCTCATCAACAACAATAGAGTTTTCCCGGGTAATAACTCCCAGTTTTCTTGCAAAATCTATGCTAGAAGCACTATCGTTGGCAATAAAAAGCCCGTCGATTTCTTCATTGGTACCATCTTCAAAAAATATTTTCTGAAGAAAATTTTCGCCATCTACCTTCTCTATAGCTCTCTTATTAAACTTAAATTTAGAAGTCTCTTTAATAAAATTTTCCGTCAATTCAAGGTTTCTGCCATTAGTATATATTGTTATATCCTGAGTGTATGTTGTAAGTTCCATTGCCTCATGAATTGCGTAATCTTTATTACCAAGTACCCCTACCTTGAGGTCTCTATAAAAAAATCCATCACAGGTTGAGCAATAACTAATCCCATTTCCTTCAAATTTTTTTATATTTTTTAATCTAACCGGTTTTTGCGGTTGACCTGTAGCAATTAATAATGTTACGCTTTCATAAATATCATTTGACGTAGCTACCTTAAAAATATCATCTTTGTTTTCGACAGATATAACTTCATCATTTAGAATATGTGCCCCAAGCTTTTGCGCCTGTTTTTCCCCTTCTTGAAGAAGGTGCTCACCACTTACAGCTTCTGCAAATCCAAAATAGTTTTCAATTTTTGCTGCTTTTCTTAAAGCACTGTCATCTTTACCTATTATCAAAGTTTTTAAATTTGCTCTAGTTGTGTAGAGCGATGCAGATAAACCTGCAGGTCCTTTACCGATAATTATAACGTCGTACATGCAAAAACCTCCCTAACCAAATTAATTATTATCTCATATATACCCATAAAGCTTATTATGTATTCTTGAAACAAAATTATTTGTTTCACATTATATCATAATACAGAATACTATATAAATATCAAGACCCAAAGGGGTGCAGGGACATTTTCTAGTTAACAATTAGAGATTGGAGGCAAATTAAATGATTACCAAAAACAATATTTGCATGCTTTGCCATAAAAAGCAGAATAATAACTCAGAGCTTTTATATTTTATACTTATATACTTGCTGCTTTTTTATGACAGTAGACCCATAGGTGTACTTCGAAAAAAACTTACAGGTTGTAATTGTTGTTATAATTCATATTATTATAGAGATGAACATGATTCGAAATTACTATTTTTTATATTGATATTCCTGGTATTATTCTATTAAAATATTTTAAGAAAGTAAAAAATCCACTCAAAATCAACACAATAAAAATTATAACACAGGATCTCTTATTTAAACTTTGAAATATTTAAGTTTAGGCAATAAATTATTGTAACATTTAACAGTTTATCATCATAATATGATATGGTAAAGACATTTTGGTGGTGGTAAATGATTTCTCTACGTGATATTGTTCAAAACCTTGGACGCTTTTTTAATGAAGGGAGTGATGAATTAATTTTACCCGCATTATTTTTCTTCATGCTCTTGCCGGAAGCACAAGAGACAAATGTTAGTTACCGGAAAAAAACTGATATAAGTTTGATACTTTTTTTTGGAGTTCTTTTTTTCATACTGCTTACAAATAGTTATACAAATAGTTAATTTTATTGGAGGTTTATAGGTATGAGTAATGGTTTAAACAAAAAATTGTCAGAAATATTAGGCAAAATGGATGATAAAGTTTTACAAGCTAAACTTAATGGTGCACTTGATATGCTGAAGAAAGGGAAAACCGATGATTTGGCGAAAAAAATAAATAAAATAGATAAAGATGAATTGATGGAAAAAGTAAACGATTTTGACGAATCAAAATTAAAAGAACTAAATATTGATATAACAGAAATAAAAAATAAAGTTACTGACCAAGATCTTGAAATGCTAAAACAGCTTATAGGTGAACATGGTGATGAGATTATAAAGAAATTTAAAGACATTATTAAGTAAAACCTGAATATATTTTAATATGATAGTTATACCCATTAGGAGGAAAAATTAGTGAATGATGATCTTGCCCTTAAAATTAAACAAATAGCAGATATGCTTAATGAGGATACACTGCCTGATAACTTGAAGGACATTATTTCTCTTTTCGTAGGTTCAGGAGGTAGTGCTGATAATCCTGATTCACAAAAGAAACATGACCAAAATAATCATAGTAATAATGAGGGAATAAGAGTAAATAATACAGTAGAACTTGCTGAAAACTTAGAGATGTTAAAAACAATGAAAAACATTGCGGGCAGATTAAATTCCAAAAGTGATCCTAGAGTAAATTTACTAAATGCATTGAAACCCTTTCTTAATAATAACCGGCAGAAAAAGATAGGTAATTGTATTATGTTTTTACAAGTAACAAGTCTCCTTGAAACTATGAGAGATTTGGAAAATAATAATTAGCTTTTAAGGAGGAATTCGGTTGCTATACAGAAGGTATCCTCTAATACATAGAAAATATGCATATCCTGGTTCAAGACCTCATGTGAAAGAATTAGGGCCTAGTCCGGAAAAGGAAAAACTTAAGGATACTATTAATAAGGATGAGGAAATCCCCTTACCTAACGAACTAGAATACGCCACCGGCCCGGAAATTGCATCACAAACCGGGTCGGAGATGTTTAATAAAAACAGGGAAAGTAGTATATTTTCTTTTCTAAAAACGCTTACCAAAAAAATACACCTAGAGGAAATAATTATCGTTGGTCTAATATTTCTCCTTCTAAATGAAGAAATAAAAGATGACATTTTATTGCTAATACTAATATACATATTATTAACTTAATATTCTCTACTGCATATTTTCTACAGCCAATTATTATGCTTTCTCTAATCTTTCTCTTTCAGAATATTTTCTATAAGCTGCAAAAACATAAGCAGTGAGTAAAGCATAAAATATAGTTAAAAATATCCACTTTAGCAATAAGAAAGCAATATTATCATCAAATTTAATAAATATCATTTGAAAACCTACAAATATGATATCAAATGCAAAAATGGCATTTAGTATCTTCCAAAAATTTTTATCCGCAAATCTTTTAGCTTTTAGAAAAGGCTTTTTTTCATTATTAATTAAAGCAGG
>CAZEYH010000133.1:0-6875 GCA_964515895.1 uncultured Clostridiaceae bacterium
TCCGGGATTGTTTTGAATGATTTTTCTTACAAGCTCAAGAAGAACTCCTTCATCATCTACAACTTCTAATCCTTCTTCCTTAACAATAAATTCAGGGTCTTTACCTGAATCAAACATTTTTTCAAAGACTTTTTTAGCAATAGTACCGCTAATAGTCCCTTTATCAATTAGCTCTACCATTTTCGCAAGATATTCAGGTGAGAAGGGTATATCTTCTACTTCCATATTTCGTTCTTTTAATATCCTTAAAAGATCTCCCATAATCCAATTGCTAATAGCTTTAACATTTGTGCTTTTACTACAAGCTTCCTCAAAGAATTCTGATAATACCTTTGAAGAAGTAATAAGACCGGCATCATAAGAAGGTATCCCATATTCTTGTATATATCTGTTTTTCCTAGCTTCAGGAAGCTCCGGCAATGATTGTCTAATTTCTTCAACCCATTCTTCAGCTATTATTACTGGAGGAATATCTGCTTCAGGAAAATATCTATAGTCCTGAGCTTCTTCTTTGCTCCTCATAGGATAGCTCACACCTTTGCTATCATCCCAACGTCTAGTTTCTCTATAAATACTTCCCCCTGATTCAATCTCATCTATTTGCCTTTGGACTTCAGCTTCAATTGCCCTTATAATGGCTCTAAAAGAATTAAGGTTCTTCATTTCAGTTCTAACCCCAAACTGTTCTGAACCTTTTGGCATTACTGAAACATTTACATCAGCCCGAAGTGAACCTTCCTGCATTTTGCAATCAGACACTTCTGTAAACTGAAGTATAGATTTTAAATTTTCAAGGAAGATTCTTGCCTCTTCAGCCGACCTAATATCCGGCCGGGTAACAATTTCTACTAACGGAACTCCTGACCTATTATAATCTACCAATGAGCCTTCATCCCATTGATCATGTACAAGTTTACCTGCATCTTCTTCTATATGAATTCTCTCAATACCTACTTTCTTTTTTATTCCCTCTACCTCGATCTCAATAAACCCATCAGTACAAATGGGCAAATTATATTGGGATATTTGATAGGCACTTGGCAAGTCCGGATAAAAATAATTTTTCCTATCAAATTTTGTATACCTAGAAATTGCACAGTTTGTAGCAAGACCTGCCTTAATTGCATATTCTACAACGCTTTTGTTTAATATCGGCAAAGTTCCCGGCATACCAATACATCCCGGACAACAATGTGTATTAGGTAATCCACCGAATTCATTGGTGCAAGAACAAAATACTTTTGTTTTTGTGGAAAGCTCTGCATGTACTTCTAATCCTATTACTACTTCATAATTCATAATTAATATCACCTCAAATCGCATAACTATTGTTATATAACCGGTTTGTTTTTATGGAATTCAGTATTCTGCTCAAATGTGTATGCAGCTTTTATCAACATACTCTCATCAAAATGTTTACCCATAAATTGCAAACCCATTGGAAACCCATTCTTATCCATACCGCATGGAACAGTCATAGCAGGAAATCCTACTATATTTGCCGGTGCAGTGAACATATCTCCCTTATATTTCTTAACATCATAATCTGTCATTTCACCAAATCTGAAAGCTGTTACCGGTGAAGTAGGCCCTATAATAATATCATACTTTTCAAAAACTTTATTAAATTCATCTGATATAACTCTTCTTGCTTGAAGGGCTTTTTTGTAATACTTATCATATTTGTCAGAGCTCAACACATAAGTACCTATTAAAATTCTTCTTTTTACTTCAGCACCGAAAGCTTCCCCTCTAGACTTTTTATATAAATCTTCTAAGTCTTTATAGTCTTTTGCCCTATATCCGAACCTTATACCATCATACCTTCCCAAGTTGGAACTTGATTCAGCAAAGGAAACTATACAATAAACAGGTATAACATATTCCATAATCGGAATAGAAAACTCTTCACACTCAGCTCCAAGTTTTTTAAATATTTCAATTGATTTAAGAAATGCTTTCCTCACATCTTCATCAAGGCTTGCATTCATAAACTCCTTGGGTATTCCAATCTTAATTCCTTTTACATCATTTACGAGAGATTTCGTATAATCGGGATACCCGGTATTGGAAGAAGTTGAATCCATTGGGTCTTGTCCGATAATGGCATTCATTACCAGAGCACAATCAGTTACATCTTTTGATATTGGTCCTATTTGATCAAAAGATGAGGCACATGCTACCAATCCAAACCTTGATACTGATCCGTATGTAGGTTTCATTCCTACAACACCGCAAAATGATGCCGGTTGTCTTATGGAACCGCCTGTATCAGATCCTAATGAATATATAGCCGCTCCGGCAGCTATTGCTGCTGCAGAACCACCGCTTGAACCTCCCGGAACTCTTTCAACATTCCATGGGTTTTTAGTATGCTTAAAATATGAGTTTTCTGTTGTGCTTCCCATGGCAAATTCATCCATATTAAGTTTCCCAAGTAAAATTGCCCCATTATCATATAATTTTTTCATAACAGTAGCATCATAAGGTGGAATAAAACTACTCAACATTTTGGATCCACATGTAGTAGATATACCCTCAGTGCAAATATTATCCTTAATAGCCATAGGTATTCCTGTTAATGGAGATTTAAGTTCTCCCTTATCAACCTTTTCCTGAACTTCTGAAGCTCTTTTAAGAGCCTTTTCTTCAATAATATTTATATAACAGCCTATTTTTGGGTCAACTTCTCTTATTCTTTCTAACACTGAACTTGTCAGTTCCAAAACACTAATTTCTTTCTTTTTTAACAATTCACTTAATTGGCTTATAGTAAGTTCGTATAGTTTCAGTTTCACAAATTTTCCTTCCTTTCAGGTCATTATCTTCATTCTATCTATTTCATCACCTTAATATTATCTTTTGTTATTCTACTATTATTCCACTATTATTCCACTATTTGGGGAACACTAAAATATCCATTTCTGTGTTCAGATGCATTCGCCAATATTATTTCTCTATCATAAGACTCTACAACTATGTCTTTTCTTAAAACATTGCTTTCAGTAGTTATCAATTCCATAGGTTCAACATTTGATGTGTCCATACTATTTAATTTGTCAAAATAAGTAATTATTTCGTTAATTGATTTAGTCATTTCCTCTTTTTCTTCATCAGTCAAACTAATTCTTGCTACATCTGCAATATGCTCAAGATTCTCTACAGTAAACATAATTTTATCACCTCCGAACTTCTTATTTCCTTCGTGTTTTCTTACTGTTATATTGTTATTACTTCCTATTTCTTATTGCTATAAATATCATTACTATACATATGTATTGATATTTGTGCTATACAAGATTAGCAAAAGTCTCTATTTTCTCACCTTTTACTTCTCACTTCCCATCTCTAGTATAATATCTTCTAGCGTTCTCTTAGGTACATGAATAACTCCATTTTCATCCTTATAATACTTTATGGAGCCTTTTTCATCTTCTGAAACTGATTCTTCACCTTTATAACCCAAGGCAATAACACTATCAATTATATATTGTTGAGGAATATTCAATATATTTCTCACTGCTTCTCTATCAACTGAACCTATCCAGCAAGTGCCGATATCTTCTTCCTCTGCAGCAAGCAAGATGTTTTGTATTGCTGCACCTGCATCCAGCTCATAGCCGGTTTTCCTTATCTCTGTGTCTACTAATACTATAATATATGCTACAGGTTTTTCCCCTTCTTTCGGATCACCATGGGGAGCCAAATAACCTGCCCACTTTAAATGCATAAATACTTCCTCTAACTTTTCTTCGGGTTGGTCAACAATTATGTATTTAAGAGGTTGTAGGTTTGCCCCCGATGGTGCATGACGGGCAGCATTTATTAGCTTTACCAAAATATCTCTTTTTATTTTCTCCTGTTTAAACTTTCTTATTGTTCTTCTTTTTAATATAGTTTCATAGGTGCTCATAAAAAAACCTCCTTCTTAACCAGTTTCATTTTCCCCTAGGGGGTCGATAAATCCCAAACTCTAATGTATAACAATTTACTTTTAAAATATTATAGTTCTTATAAATTACTATACACTAAACACTAAAGAAATTACAGGAATGTTTTTCTAGTCTTCTTTATTTTAACATAAGTTATCAAAATTAAAAACACCAATTCTGTTTTTTCAGAAATACTTATGTTTATGAATATTTATAACTAGTTTTATCAAATAATAACTGTGTATAAATTTCAAATAAAATGGAGGGACACGGCATTCTTTACGTGGAATATTATGGAGATTACTAAAAAACAGCTACCATCAAAATTTGCCTTTATAGAAAGAAATACACCTTTAAATATTGTTTTTCCAAGAAACAAAAATTTATTGAAGACTGATTATCTGCAAGCAAAAAAATCGTTTAAAGCTAGTCTAACGGAAGTTGGCTTTTTAAGATTTATTAGACTTATTTTATTAATTTTATCTATTATATCAATTGTTTTTTTAATATCAGGTTGCAGTAAAAAAGACAAAAACTCATCTCCGGAAGGCCAATCATTAGGAAAAGAGGAACAATCTGAAAAAATTCCTGATGATTTAAAAGAAATTGAAGAAAATATAGAGAAAATTATTAATTCTCTTGATGGACCTGCTGTTGGAATACGTAAGGAAGAAAAAAAAGAAGGTGAAATAAACAAAAAGGAAGCATCTGGAAGTGAGGGAAAGAGCACCGGTGAGGATACAGGCGGTAAAACTCAGCAAAAAGATCCATGGGAAGAAATTACACCTATTATTAACAAAATGCACTATACCTGGAATTCTTATATGCCTCAGGCTATGAAAAAGGGTGCAACTCAGAAAGTGTTGGATGATTTCAGCAATGCACTAAACAACTTAACTAGTACAATAATCACAAAAAATAAAACAAATACTCTTATGGCTGCAAATTATCTTTATGCTTATATACCTGACCTTTTTTCCCTTTATAGGACAAAATCACCTTCAGAAATCAAAAGGGTAAGATATTATGCAAGAAATGCAATGCTAAATTCTCTAACTGCTAATTGGACTCAAGCTGAACTTAATATTGATAATCTAAAATCAACTTGGATGGTATTGAGAAATGTGTTAGATAAAAAAAATCAAGATTCTATAAACAAGCTTGACCTCTCAATTGCCGAATTGGAAAAAGTCGTAAAGTCAAAAAATCAACCCTTATCAGATATAAAAGGCAGAATAGCTCTTGCAAATATTGAAGAAATAGAAGAATCTCTTGAGGATACGGGTGGAGAAACAAATTCACAAAGTTGAGATTAGAGGTGAGAAATTTAAAATAGAAGTTAGAGAATGGAGGTGGATGGCCCCATTTGTCACTTCTAGATCTCACCTCTAGACTTTCAGAATAAAGTGAATATTATTCGTCAACTAACACTTTACTTTACGTCAAACAAATACTTTGCAAATTCAGAGTCAGAATCAATTATAATTTTGGTGTCATTCTTAAGGGTTTTCCTATATGCCTGTAGAGTTCTCCAGAACGCATAAAATTCGGGATCTTTATTGTAAGCTTCTGCATATATTCGTAAAGCCTCTGCATCCCCTTCACCTTTAATTTTTTCAGCTTCCTCATAAGCTTTAGCTTCAATAATGGTTGCTTCTTTATCTGCTTCTGAACGTATTTTCTGGGCTTCTTCCTGGCCTTCAGAGCGATATGTTTTTGCCGCCCTTTGTCTTTCAGTATTCATTCTATTGTAAATGTTATTATAGTTATCTTCCGGAAAATCTGTTCTTTTAATTCTAATATCTACAACTTCCATACCATAATCCAATACCTGCTGATTACTGCCTTCCTTTATTTTTTTAAGCATGTTCTCTATAAAGTCCTTATCAGATATTACAACATGGGACTCTACCTTTCCGATTTCTTCATTAAGTTTTGAATAAATAATATCATCTAGCCTGGTATGGGCAGCTCTTTCATTCCCGAGAGAGGAATAGAATAATGCAGGATTATTTATTCTCCATACAGCAAAATTATCAAGTACTAATTTCTTTTTATCTTTGGTAACTACCTCACGTGCATCCGTATCGTAAGTAAGGAGCATGCTTGTAAACTTCTCTACAGTTTGTATAAAAGGGATTTTGAAATGCAATCCTTTTCTGTCTGAAATTTTTATTCCCTTAAGCTGAGGATTTTCTTCAATTGTTTTTACCAGATTATCTGTTTTCTCACCTACTACAATTTTTACATATTCGTTAAACTGTTTTATTACTGCCTGTTCTCTTTCATCTACTTGAAAGAAAAACATATTTGAAATAATACTCAACAAAACAACTATAAGAATTATTCCACCTACAAGTTTATAAAAACCTTTATAGTCAGAAAGGCTAAACTTTTTATTCATATATTCATAATTCGGATTTCCGTTCATTCCATTCATCTTAATTCCCCGCCTCCTTTCCCTTATTCGCATCATTCTTTAGAATTGAATTTTGCTCAAGAGGCAAAAATTTAATCAGATTACCATCGGAGCCCACAATATATTTTTCAATTCCCGGAAGCACTTCTTCCATAGTTTCAAGATACATTCTAATTCTAGTAACTTCCTTACCTTGTTCATACTTTTCAAGTATCTGAGCAAAGTTCGCTACATCACCTTTAGCTTCCGCAATTCTCTTTTCCTTATATGCTATAGCCTCATTTATTTTTTCAGCGGCATTACCTCTTGCATTTGGAATAACTTCATTTTTATAAGTTTCTGCTTCATTTATATAACTGTTTTTATCTTCTCGCGCATTTGCCACATCTTTAAAAGCTGCATCAACTTCATCCGGTGGATAAACATCCTGTAATTGCACTGCAATAATATTAATCCCAAAATTATAATCATTGCAGATATTCTGAAGGTCTTCCTTTATTTCCTGTTGAATTTCATATTTGTTT
>CAZEYH010000134.1:0-6848 GCA_964515895.1 uncultured Clostridiaceae bacterium
CCGACACTAGAAAACCAATTACCCTTACCCCTGTCACCCTCTATGTATGCTTTATGCCAGCTATACAAACACCCTTCGCCCTTCATGCCTAGAAAAAATGAGTTAACTCTTGACCATGACCAAACCATATTTTTAATATCTAGCAAAACATCACACCTTTCTATATGCTGTCTTTATTTGTGCCACATAATAGTTATCTAACTTGTATAACAACTCAATCTTATTGTCACAGTAGCTATCTATATTGAATTTATCTTCTATCTCTCTACGAACCTCGCTATTGGTCATACAATCAGCGTCCATGATTTTATATGTACAAATGACATCCTTATTGGCATCTACCATCCTATTTACTAATTTAATATCCACCTATTCTATAACCCCTTTCTAATGATATTTTATACCTCATGCTATATAAAGTATCCCATATATTCTTCCCTTTGTCAATAGGCGCATCTTTGCCACTTAGTAAATTTTGTGTATCAAATACTACATATATCAATCTTGTTTTAAAAGGCCACACAAACCGCTTTATTTCTCGTACTGACACATCTTTATCCCATGCAAATACAATAGGAACTTTTAGCTCTTTTAACAGTTTAACCTGATGAGAAGTTATGTTCTTACCTTCAAGGCTCACACAATTCTTGTACCCCCACTGTGTAAGAAACATGCAACTTTTTGCCGCTTCCACAACAATTACTTGGTTCTGCTCTTGTATGTGTGGCATGGCACGATGCAGGTTGAATAGCTCCATGCCCTTACTGTAAGGATAGAGAGGGAGGTATTTATAATCATCCTCTATCTCAGGACTGTCACCAAAGTACCTCCCCTTTACCCCTATAAGCTGTCCGTTTTTGTTGTGGACAGGAAATACAATGCGTTCTGAATCTATGTCTATTTTTACACCGAACTCATACTGTGTTGCTACGCTAAGACCTTCTCGTACCCATCTTAGATGTGCCATGTTGACATATTGATCAAGTATTGATTCGTCTAACACCTCATTTTCAACAAACTCAATTTGCTTTGGCCTAGCCTTTTGTATCGGCCTAAGCCATGCATTCCAGTCTGTCACAATGTCTAAATCACCTTGTCTATGCCTCAATAGTTCATGATAGCCTAGTGTTTCACATATCCATTCTCTAATCATGCCGAAGTTTTGCCTAATTTCTTCAAAGCCTATCAAGTCAAACTGAATATAGCCTACTAAGGTATATATGTCCCCCACAATGCTACGTGAGCGCACATAGGACGTAAGACGTTCATCTATGTATACCTGTACTGACCTGCGATTGTTAGAGTTGAATCTAGGTGGAAGTTGGGCAACACACCTACCCCCACCCTCATACCGTATGTTTTCGCATCCTAGTGCTTCTAACAGTTCATGGACACGTTCTTCTGTGTAGATTCGATTTTTTACTGCATCATTCATAGTCCACCCTTTTAATATTTTCTTGTAGTTGAATTATTTAATATAGTAGTCCAGCCTATTTCACGCCATGTATTACTGTTTAAGTTAACCTGCATGACTAAAACATCTAGGCCAGTGTCATTGCTTTGTCCACGCCTATTCTTAGCGGTAAATAGTAAATAATAAATATTTCTATATTTTACACTACCATCATCATTTTTGGTAACCCGTTCTAGCGTTCTTGTTACCTGTGTCCATTCATCAGTGATAGGGTGCTTCTCCCAATTAAACACTTTAAGTTCGTTGTTGCCACCCTCATATTCATCATCCCATACAGGACGTGTCATAAATAATACACTAGCTTCATTTTTGATTTTCTTGCTTTCTGCTAAGGCATGTTCGTTAAGGTATCGTTGATTAACTGCGGCATCTGCCGACTGCACGTTTACCCACACCGCAAGGTTTAAACCTCCAGCATTCGGTCTAGCCATTTTATACAGGTCTTTCATGTCTTCGGCAAACCGTTCCCACCTAGCTTGATTTGTTGCATCATCTCCAGGCTTGGCTGTGTCGATTACTACACGCCTATAGCCCCTATGGGCGTAGTGGGTAAGCACTTTGCGCACATTTTCCATTGTGTAACTCTCCATAAACACAAGCACTATAGACTTGTCATTATCCACCTTTTGGCGCAACCACTCTACTGCCGCCTCTATCTTTTGCTGTTCCGTATCACCCCATTTGCCTGTGAGCAACAATTGTCTTTTGATACTTTGTTTTGTAGCCGCACCCATAACAGTGGTGATTAATAGTTTTTGCCATGCATCCATCCCTTCTTCGTTGGCAATTATTAATAATTTTTCTCCTTCTTCTATGCAAGACATGACTATTTTGTTCATGGTTAAGCTTGTTTTACCCTTACCACCAAATCCAGCATGCATATAAACATGCCCATAATCCCATCCAACACATATGTCAGTCATCTTAGGGCTTTGATAGAATGGCAACCCTTGTGTTGGATTTTCACGCCATTCCATTATTGCTTCCTCAAGATTTTCAAGTAAATAACCTTCGTCAAATGGATTATCTTCCCCTATAAGAACTTCATTGAGCTTGTCCTTCCAATACATGTTGATTAAGTTTCGGCTCATTCTGTGGTAATCATATTTGCCAGTCTTGCGATATACCTGTTCTCCATATAACTTTGATAATCGCCTTAGCAGATAATACTTTCGTACCGTATCATAATATCCTTCAAAGTTGTCTTGGCTATCTATGTTCTCTTCCATCAACTCTTTAATAGTAGAATAGCCACCATAATGTTCAAATATGTCTTGTAAACCTAATTCGGTTACAGTCTTAATGGTGCCAATATCATCAAAGGCATTTAATTTTCTGTTGTATAACTCCCTACCTAGACCAAAGAAAAAGCCCCATATCGGATTCCCAAACGCTTCTCTGTTCAATTTATCTTCGTCATATAAACCATACAGATTAGGGTCATTCCAAAACAGGCCAACCAGACACGCCTCAATGGGCATTACTTCTTCTGTCGCTATCTCGCTCAGTCGTTTAGTCAATAACTATTCCTCCACAAAATCTGTAATATCTTCGCTTGCTTTCTTTCTATATTCGACCTTATTCTCATCTGGCTTCTGCATCAAAGCCATACTTGCATTTAGTCTTTTACGTTGTCTAATATTTTTATAAGCATCATTAACATTATTGCTGACTATGGCTAAACCGTACTTTAGTTCTGCCATTGTGTTTTTAAAACTCTTATTCTGCTTCGACCATGCTATACTACTCTCCGACATTCGATATGCTTCTTCAATTACCTCATAGGGAACCCCTTCCTTATATTTTTTCAATACAGGGCCACGAAAACGAATTGTACCATTCCTTAAGTCCTGTATGAAAGGGTAGAACCCCTTGGGGATGTCATCAATACCATGAATACCCTTGATAACCTGCATAAGCTCATCTAGCCGTTGCACTTCTTTTTGCTTTTCTTCCCTTTCTACTAGATACTTTGCATAACATTCAACGTGATAATACTTCTTAGATTTCCCTTGTTGCTCAAATAGCATTTCATCACGCTCTGACTTGTTGCGGCAATACTGACAGATTACTTGCATAGATACCATTCCTTTAAATAAGTCATAAGTCCATCAACAGCTTCTTGGAGTGCTTGCATACCACTTTCAGCTTGGATGTAGTAGTCGAACTCAAAATCATCTAGGTTTGTTTCGCTAGGATGCTGTTGTTGTTCTTCTGTTAGCTCACTAATAAAATTCTTACGTTCAACACGCACAGGAATTGTGATAACGCAAGGCTTATAATCAAAGTCTTGGATGTACTCAATCTCATTCTTAAATCTGGTATCAGCAATAATAAATACATCATAATAACGACGCAAACTGGCATCAATCCACTTGCACACGTTTTCAACCCAAAAGTCAGGGTATTGATGTCGCATCTGGTTAGTTCCCACTTGCTGTAGGAGCGTCCTACCGTAATCGTCTTTTTGCCCATCCCAACCTAAATATGTAGTGCAACCAAATTTAAGATAGTCTGCATAGTGCATGATTAGCACACGATAGCCCTCTTCTTCTAGCTTCTCCTTGAGTATCTTAGCCACAGTATCCTTCCCATGTTGAGCCTTGCCTGAAATGGGAATAATCAACTTCACTTCTTTGTTGTCCTCCTTTCCTTTTTTGCCTTCATTTCTTTTGGATTGAGTAGCTTGAATAGTTCTTTGCTGTCTTTGCTATTTTTATCTACTTTATACTGAACTGCTATTTGCTTTTTATTTTTAAAGTATATAGCGCATGGTGTCTGCTTAATTTTCTTCTGGGCCTTTTCGTCATCTACATAGAACATGTAGTGTTCACCAACATCATCTTTGTTGAGCCAGTATAAACTAGACATTTTGCGGTAGGTTGAGTAGGGTTTCAGCAGTTAGCCATGCTTTACCGATACACTCAATTACTTTAATTTCAGCATCTACATTGCCCAAATGCACATCTAATGCCTCTGTTAGTTCAAGTTCTGAATCACCAACGGTAATTAGATTCAACCTGATTTCTCTATCTTCTTCAGCTACATAAACCAGTACATCCCATAAATACCCATAATGCATAATAATTATTCCTCCCTTTATAATTTAATTAAGTGGCACTATGCTTGTTGACTGGCGCACAACTTCGACCTCACTATCATTTGCGTATTTAGCAGTCAAATCCTCCTTTGAGATTTCGATAAGTGTGGTAATATAATACATCTTGCCGTTAATATGTTGGACTTTCTTGCGATATGCAAAGTACAAATCTTCCTCTATTACAATCACCTGCCTTATAAAACAAGTATTTTAATTGAAATGTGGGGTCTGTAAGCCAGTGATTGCAATGGGTGTAGAAGCTTATATTTTGTATTTACTCATTAATGTAGTTTTTAAACAAATTCCTATATATCTCCACCAATACCCCTACAACTATTGAATTGCCTGCCATCTTATATAGTTGACTATTAGCTCTATCATTTCCATTATAAAATGCAATCATCAGTGCCTTTCTTGCCTCGTCAAAATCTTCATCGTAAAAATCCATTAGTCTCCAGCACTCTCTTGGTGTAAGTTTCCTTATTTTATAATCAGTTTGCACCTTTGGTTCTATATTTCCACCACCACAAGTTGGTATAGTTGGAGAAATTCCACTTTCTTTATATACTCTTCTTGCACTTTCATGTATCTTATCCCATTTACCACCTGACAAATTGGTGAATAACTGAAGTTCATTTTTCCCGTCTTCCTCCTCTAATATTTGAACCACTTTTGCATTTCTATACATTACTGTAGGTGATATACCATCAGTGTCAAAAATTCTTCCTGCCGTGTGTTCACTAGGGACTGTATTCCCAATCACTAAAAGTTCATTGGTCTTTTCTATAACCCTCTTATCTCCACCACTATCAATAGTTCTAATAGTGCCAACCACATCATCTTTAAAAAACCTTAATCCCTCATCTGTTCTTTGTTCACAAACTATTTGCTCTAAAACCAAACTATCCTTCTGCACTGTAGTCAATGAATTGCTATTACCACTTTCCTGCACTTCTAACTGTTGTTCAACTTTGCCATCTTCATTATACCTTCCTCTTATTGCACAAGCCTTGGGAATAGCAACCACTTTTGGGTCTTTATAATCTCTAGCGCACAGTGTTCCTACATCTTCTCTCCACCCAGAGGCACGATGCTCCCTATTGGATAATGCACTACTCGACAATGGTTCACCATCTAAGTTTGGTTCATGTCCTAATTTTCCATCTTTTAATCTACTTAACAGTTCGTTCACTCTATCATTGTTTATATAATACTTTTCATCTACCTCATCTTCGAGTAAATCCTTTAATCTTAATCCACTATCAAATGGCTCTGGAAATTCAAAATTACCATCGTCAACGTCATCTCTAACTCCTATAACAAAAATTCTCTCTCTATTTTGTGGAATCCCATATTCTTTTGCATTTAAGACTTGATAATGTGTGTTGTAACCATATTCCTGTAACTCACCATTAAATATATCGAAGGCTTTCTTAAATTTTTTACCTACTATGTTTTTTACATTTTCATATACAAAATACTTAGGTCTAATTTCCCTGATTGTTCTTAGATATTCAATTAGCAATGAACTTCTTGTTTTCTCTAAGTTTGTAGAATTGCATTTTGGGCAGTTATTTCTCTTCGTGTGATGTGTAGTTAGTGGATTAAATTCGGTATCACAATCTAAGCACTGAAATATGCTCCCCTGTTGTTTTCCTGCAATACTGAAATCCTGACAAGGACTTCCTCCAACCACTAAATCTACTTTATCTTTGTAATTTGCTAGGCTTTTTACCTTACTCACATCACCTAAGTTGCTTGTTAGTTTACAAGCATAGTATATACAGTTTAATTCTTTTGCTTTTAATTTATCTACACTTATAGGTTTGTTGTTTTTAATTAAACCTAGTGGCTTGATATGTTCTCTTTTTTCATCTATGTCATCCTCTAAGTCAAATAAATGCTCGTAACTCAACAAATTACAATGTATTGCGGCATATGCCACCAATGCATGTACATCTATTTCTGATATTCCAACTAACTCATAGTCAACCCCAACTCTCTCTAATCCAGATTCAAAAGCACCTATACCACTAAATAAACTTACCACTTTTAGTTTTTCGATACTATCGCATCCCCTTTTTGTATTTATTTAATAATCCATTAAAACATCTCTTTTATTCAGCACGTCTATGATATAAGTCATCTGAACACCCTCTTTTCTTATAAAACTCTTATTTCCTATGACCACTATATCATAGTTTTGTATAGGTGTCTAGGTAAAATTCTGGTTTTATCCAGATTATGATCTTTACAACATAGTATCTAAGCCAA
>CAZEYH010000135.1:0-6847 GCA_964515895.1 uncultured Clostridiaceae bacterium
AGCAGAAAACAAGTTATTATTAAATTGTGCAAAAAAAAGAATTTTATTAATGACAAAAAATGGAATAGTTAGGCAGGTGAATCGTTAAACTCACCTGCCTAACTATTTTATAATTTATTTATTCTAATCTAATTACAAAAATCGATCAGAAAGATAATCAAAAAATATTCAAAATACATATTGACATATATGAGATATTATTTTATAATCTGTTCAAGTAATAAAATTACAGCTTTGCAGCAGTAAATGTTAGAATTTTATTACAAACAAATATTAGATTTTCATACAACCAAAATGAAAGGGGATCATTTTATGATATTATCATCGAAAAAATCCGGAAAATTATGGAAAGAAGTATGGGGAGATCGCTACATATACCTAATGATACTACCTGTGGTTGTATATTTTGCAATCTTTAAATACTGGCCTATGGGGTGGCTGGTTATATCTCTATATGATTATAAATTATTGGCAGGCTTTGGTGGCAGTAAGTTTGTGGGCTTGAAGCACTTTATTAATTTCTTTTCAAGTACGGACAGTTTTCTTGTAATTTCAAATACTCTGCTGCTTAACCTTTATGCCCTTATTTCATATCTATGGCGGTATTAGCCAGCATGATTACTACAATGCTTTCTCCCTCGATTGGAACAGTAAATGCTATTATTAAGGCTATAGGGCATGAACCTATTTATTTTCTAGGGGAACCTTCATATTTCCGTACAATCTATATTATATCGGGGATATGGCAAAATACCGGATGGAATTCTATAGTATATCTTTCTTCATTAACTACTATAGATGAATCATTATATGAAGCAGCAATTATTGATGGCGCAAATCGTTTCCAACGTATCTGGCATATTACCCTGCCGGGTATCCAGGGAACAATTATGATAATGTTGGTGCTTAATATTGGTAACCTTATGAATGTCGGTTTTGATAAAGTTTTCTTATTGCAAAATCCGCTTAATATATCAACATCGGAGGTTATCCGTACCTATGTTTACAAACAGGGTATTAAAAATGTATTAGTACCTGAAGATTATGTGTATCTGCGTCAAGTAATTGATGGTAATATATACCATATACCACACATATTAGATTTTCCACCATCATTTACTATGCTTATACGTAAAGACTGGGTAGATAAACTGGGCATGAATATGCCTGAGACTTGGGAAGAATGGAAGGCAGTTTGGAAACGATTTAAAGAAGAGGATGTAAATGGCGATGGTGATCCCAAAAATGAGATTCCTCTTATGTGCAAAGATACTGCAGATTTGTTAAATTATGTTACTGCTTTTGGTATAAAAAATAATAATGAACTTTTCTGTACAACAGATGATGATCAAATTATTGCAATATTCGACCATCCAAACTTTAAAAACTATTTAACTGAAATGGTTGATCTTTACAGTAACGGAATACTTGATCGAGAATTTGCTACTCGTTCAGCGGACTATAAAGCAATGATGGATAATGATCTAGCTGGATCTACTCTTTATTATGCAGAACGTGCAAAATTGACGACTGATATATTGCGCGAGACGAATCCTAAAGCTGCTTTTTATCCCGTACCTCCCATTAAAAGTAAAGATGGCAAGCAGTTGATGCGGTCGCGTACTAAACTGGGAACTACTGGTGGTGTATTTACGATAAATACACAGAAAAACGGTAAGGCTAAGGCTATTATGCAATTTTATAACTACGTATATTCCAAAGAGGGATCAGAATTACTTAATTATGGTCTAGAAGGAAAGCATCACGATATTGTGGATGAAAAGCCGGTTATAAATGCAGAAATTACAAAAGGTGGATTTAATGAGGCACGCAAGGTGGGAATTGTTCCCTCTATTACTCCTTTCAATTTCCTGAAAGATGCCTATCTGCAGATCCTTCTTGGAGGACAGCCTATAGATAATTTGCCTGATTCCACCCAGTACTTTTACAATGGACTTATGCTTAACGAACCATATTTTTATTCACAAATTCCAATATTTTCAACAACTACTTATGTAGAAAAACAAGCTCCTATCAAGGAAAAGCTCATGGAGATTTTTGCTAATACTATTACTGGAAGGCTGACTGTTGAACAGTTTTATAAGGAATATGAGAAAGTAAAAGAATCAGGATTTGAACAAATTATTATTGAACAGCAGGAAGCTTATATAAAAGTAAAGAAATAATAAATTAAAAACCAAAAGTAATCTTAAATTAATTATGGCGAAGAGGTGTTATATTATGTCGATTGTAAAAACAGGAATAGACTGTATAAGAAAATATCAATCCCTTCTGTCTGAAGCCAGACTTGGGCTTATTACAGGAGCTTCGGGAATAAGTGCTGATGGGCGCTATAGCATAGATATTCTGTGTGAATCCTACAATCTGACAACCCTTTTTGCCCCTGAACATGGTATACGAGGAGAAAGGCAACCGGGAGAACCGATTGCCTCCTCATATGATCAGTACACCAATTTGCCGGTAGTTAGCTTATTTGCAGAGGACACTATCACGAATGAGTATAAACTGGAAGAAGCACACATGCCACCCTGTGAAGCCATGGATAATATTGATATGATGCTCTTTGATATACAGGATGCCGGAGCGCGGTTTTTCACCTTTTCATCTACATTATATTATGCTATGATAGCATGTGGTCAAGCTGGGAAGACATTGGTAGTATTAGACAGACCCAACCCAATTGATGGGATAATATTGGAGGGGCCATGCCTTCAGCCACAATATCGATCGTTTATTGGCATGTACCCTTCTCCAATACGACATGGTTTTACTATGGGGGAACTGTCACGTTATTTTCAGAATGAAATGGGTATTAACTGTGATCTTCAGGTGATTAAAATGGAAGGGTGGCGTAGGGATATGCTTTGGAATGAGACAGGTTTGCCATTTATTAATCCCAGCCCCAACCTTCCATCTATGGAAGCTCTTATGTTGTATTGTGGTACATGCCTATTTGCAGGCACGAATGTTTCTGAAGGACGGGGTACGGCAAATCCATTTACAATGGTGGGTGCACCATATATTCGCCCAGATTTGCTTGCAAAACAGATGAATTCCTATCATCTTCCCGGAGTGCTATTTGTTCCTATATCATTTGTTCCAATGTTTTCTAAGTATAAAGGCAAAGTATGTGGTGGAGTGCGTATTCATATTACAGACCTTAAGAGTATTCGTGCTGTGGAGTTGGGGGTATATCTTTTACGTACGATACAAATGATGTATCCAAAAGATTTTTCGTTTAACCCTCCTGTCAATGAAGCACGATGGCATGTAGATTTGAATGTTGGTAATAGTAGTTTGCGTAATGATAAACTGTCGATAAAGGACTTAATTGCTATATGGGAACAGGAGGCCGAGACTTTTAGGACTATTCATGACCGATATTGTATTTATTGAGAAAAGTTTATAATAAAAATAATAGGAGAGTAAAAAGAAAGTATGAGTTGTTTTTATCGAATTGAACAATATTATGAGCATTTAACGCCCACAGAAAAAATAATAGCAGATTTTATTATGCATAATACCGCTCAGGCACTGGAAGCCGGTGTAAACGACCTTGCAGCGTTATGTGGTGTTTCGCCTCCCAGTATAATACGTTTTTATCGACGAATTGGATATGACAAGTACAGTGAGATGAAAGTGAACTTGGCAATGGATGTAGCTAACACCCAATGTAAGTGTATTGATAATCTTATTCAGTCAAGTGATACATTGGAAAATATGTCGGAAAAGGCAGTGTCAAGTATATCACAAACACTAAACAATACACTGAAGCTTGTCAAAACAAAAGAACTCAGAAAAGCTATTAATGCGATTAAAGCAGCAGAATGCATATATTTATTTGGTATTGGAGCATCAGGTATTGCAGCATCGGACTTATTTCAAAAGCTAATACGTATCAATCGGCGATGTAGTTATTTTGAGGATTCTAACCTGGCATTAGCCAGTGCAGTCCATATTAATTCCAAGGATGCAGCTATCTTCTTTTCCTATGGGGGTAAAACTCGGGAAACTAATATGGCAGCACAGGCAGCCAAAAAAAATGGAGCCACTTGCATTGCAATTACTACATTGGGCAAGAGTCCGTTATCGTCTTTGGCTGATATTGTGCTTCCCATACCTTCCGATGAACCGGAGATTCGAATTGGGGCACTGCAATCACGTTACGCACAATTATTAGTACTAGACCTACTTTATATCGGGCTTATTCAGAATGACTTACCGCAAATTGAAGAGTATCTGGAAAAAACCAGAGCTATTGTTAAGGGGCTAAAATCAGATTAATAACAGATGTAGATTTACAGATGTAGATTAAATATTGTGGTAGATTATTTTAGGTTTTTGCAATTATTACCGTTTTGATTGAGATAAAGAAATTATTAAGGCGGAGCATTTTTTTAGACATGTAAGTAAATAGAAATGCTTTGTTATTATAGAATATACATTTGGAGGATAAATGACTAAACAATATAAAACTATAACTGTAACTGAAAGCAGGAATGATAAAACAGCTGCTATTGATTGCATGGAAACGTTAGAAATTTTAAAGCTAATTAATCAGGAAGATCAGAAGGTGGCTCTAGCTGTTCGTGAAGAGCTGCCTAATATTGCTAAAGCAGTAGAATTAATAACAGAGCGGATGCAGTGTGGCGGCAGATTGATATATTGTGGTGCAGGAACTTCGGGCCGTATGGGGATAATGGACGCTGTGGAATGTGTACCGACATTTGGCTTAGATGAAACCAAAATTATTGCCATCATCGCAGGTGGGCGTGAAGCAATGTTTTGTGCACAGGAAGGTGCAGAGGATTCCGGGCAACTATGTATAAAGGATTTAAAGGCGATTGGTCTTAATCCGAAAGATACATTAATAGGAATTGCAGCAAGTGGTAGTACACCATATGTATTAGAAGGGATCAGATATGCTCGCAAGATGAATGTTGCTACAATTGCGTTATGTTGCAATCCTGCTTGTAAAATAGCAAATGCTGCTGAACTGGCAATAACACCTATAGTAGGAGCTGAAGTTATTACCGGGTCTACACGTATGAAAGCTGGTACTGCACAAAAGCTTGTTTTGAATATGATTTCAACCGCTGTGATGATTAGATTAGGTAAAGTGTATGGTAATCTGATGGTAGATCTTAAAGCTACTAATAAGAAATTAATTGAACGTGCTAAACGTATTGTAATGGATAGTACCGGGGTTAACTATGAGGCAGCACAAGATATGTTAGAAAAGAGTCATTATGACGTCAAATTGGCAATACTAATGATTATAACTGATATCGACTCTGAAACTGGTAGGCAGCTTCTGTTAGAATCTAAGGGGAAATTAAGAGTTGCTATTCAAAATGAGATAAACAGGAAGAAAAAAACTGATTATTAATTGGAAAATAGAATTTAGAATACATTCATATATCATGACTATATTTAAGGGAGGACATATTATGCGTTTATCAACTACCATAAATCCATTCATATTACCGAATAATGGAACCATGACACCATATTTTGAAGATATGCGATGCTATAATGAGTTAGGCTATGATGCTCTCGACTGTATTTTTTGTTCTGCTGATGCTATTGACTCCCCACTTATGGATGATAACTGGGAACAATGGGTCGATGCTTATGCTGAAGAAGCTGCACGGTTGGGTATAGTATTTGGCCAAAGCCATATGCCTTTTTATAATTTTGCAAACCAAACTACAGGACAGGATGAAAGGAAGGATGAGGCTTCTCGGCGTTCAATCCTTGCAGCTGCGTAACTTGGTGCTAAATGGATTGTAGCTCACCCAGCCACAGTCACACACACCGCTTTCTGGGGGCAGGAATCACGTGAAAGAAATATCCAATATTACACACCACTTGTAGAGCTTGGTGTCCGTAACAATATAGGTATTGCCTTCGAAAATATGGCTGATTTTCCAGTACACGAACTCAAGAGGCATTATGGAGCTATGGTGGAAGAGCTATGTGATCTGGTGGATGCTTTTGACAGCTCATATGTAGGTATATGCTGGGATTTTGGACATGCAAACATGATGTACTCTGATCAGAATGACTGCTTACGCTATATCGGAAAGAGGCTCAAAGCTACACATGTACATGACAATTTTGGTGCATGGGATGAACATCTGCCAACATTCTTCGGTAATATAAAATGGGAACCGCTTGTGAAAACTTTGAAAGAAATAAATTACCAAGGGGATTTTAGTTTTGAGGTAAGACGTATTTCATCTCATTTGCCTGGAGAATTGAAAAATAGTCTTTGGGTATATACAAGAGGACTTGGGAAGTATTTACTATCTATAATAGATGATTAATATAATAGCTGCTACCATTAATTAGTATGTTTATGATAGCAGCTATTATTTATTACAATTCAATGCTCAAATCGAAGCTTTAAGGTAAAATTTTCTAAATTATAAATCTACTTCTTTTCCTAATTTTGCGGAATCGTATATACCATTTAGCATTTTCTGCACAAAATATCCATCTTCTGCAGTAGCTATTGGTTGTTTTCCTTCTTTTATACAATCAATAAAATGATTAATTTCATTATCGAAAATATTTTCATCCCTTACTATTGGTTTTGAATCTACAAGGTAGTTTTCTTCCTCACCATATATTTCAAGGGGATTTATTCTGGCTCCGGCCTTGCTACCGTATATTTGAGTATACATACCTTCACTTCTTGCATTAATTGCCCAACTTACTTCAAAAATCATTGATGCACCGTTTTCAAATCGTATTAGACCTGAAGCAGAATCTTCAGTTTCGAATACCAGATCTTCAGTATCAAAAGCAACCCATCTTGAAA
>CAZEYH010000136.1:0-6766 GCA_964515895.1 uncultured Clostridiaceae bacterium
ATTATATCATCATCAATGAGTATTTTGATCTTTTTAGAACAAGTTCCGCAAGTATTATAAGTATATTCGATCACCATTTTCCCCCTATATTATTTGTATATTTATATAAATATTTAGAGATCTATTAGATATTTATATAATATAGTATAAAAATATTGTAACATATTTTTAGGTAAGTTTATATACTTAGATGATTTAATGATTTACGAGTGCATTTATTTTATGATAATATCTAATTATAAGTAAAATGACTGATTATGGGTCTTTAAATATAAATACTTTTCCGAGGAGGAAAGCATTTTGTTATACACAGCTTTATGATATAGAGCAAGAAGTAAATGGCCTATATACTTATGAGAGAAAACCCAAGTTCGATGTTGATATCATGGAAACCATAAGAAAGATTAATATTCAAAAGGCTGATATAGAAAAATAGTCCGCCGTAAAAAAATATTTTGTCATAGAAACGTTGATAGTTGATATAAGATTAGATAAAAAATACTGGATAGGGAATCTGGCTTTTATGCTTGATTCCCTATCCAGTTTATAAGTTATCTCTTTCTATCCGAGTGCTTAGAATATTAATTTTATGTATAACATTGTATTAAAACAAGTCTTCATAAACATCATCTAGAGAATACTTACCTGGTTGTGCAGTTCTATTTATCCATTTACCATTGGTAAAATCCGGGAAGGCAACAGGAGTGCTACCTAATGCAATAGATTGCTCCGACAATGCAGTAACTGCCATCCAGGCTACTGTATCATAAACATCAATAGGAGTAGGTTCTCTCTTTTTTACACTCTCTACAAAAGCCCTGAGAACCAGATAATCCATTCCACCATGTCCGCCTCGTACTCCAAGGTTAAGATATTCTTTCCAGAGAGGATGCTCATATTTTTCCCGATATTCATCAAAAGACTCCCATTCATGTTCCGGACTCTTACCTAATATATATATAGAATTGTTATCTTCCATCCAAAGACCTTTAGTGCCTTGAACTCTGCCGCCCCTTGAATATGGTCGAGGAAGAGTAGTATCATGCACAATCAGTATTGTTTCTCCTTTGGCACATTTTATCATTGTAGTAACTATATCACCTTTGGGAAACACAATTTCTGTCATTGGGTGATCTTTTCCAAGGTTATCTATTGCCCATTCATGGAGTCCCCTTGCTTTTGAAGCCATAGATGTTAATGTCATAAATCTGTTACCCTTATTTATATTCAAAAGCTTAGCTACAGGTCCAAGTCCATGAGTGGGATAAAGGTCCCCATTTCTATGTAAGTAATTATGGATGCGATAATGCCGATTTTCAATTCCCCTGCCAATTTCATCTCGAAGGTCATGTTCATATCCGCATTGACAATGAATTAACTCACCAAGTAAATTCTTCTTAACCATATTAAGTATAGCCATCTCATTTCGGCCATAACAGCAATTTTCCAGCATCATGCATGGTATTCCTGTTTTTTCAGAAGTCTTTACCAATTCCCAACATTCATCTAAGGATGATGCTCCTCCAACCTCAGGGCCAGCATATTTTCCGACTTTCATTGCAGCAATTGCAATCTCTGTATGTGCAGTCCACGAAGAAGGAATTATTACTGCATCAATATCTTCACGTTCCAATAATTTCCTGTAATCTTCATATCCTTCAGCTTTCTTCCTACCTGATTCTTCAACCATGTCCACACCAATTTGTCTTCTGTCATCATATAGCTCACAGACAGCAGGTACTTCCACATCATCCATTTCCAAAAGAGTACGCAAAAGTCCTTGTCCACGACCACCAAGTCCTATAACGCCTATCCTAACCTTGGATTTTGTATTTCTTTCAATCATTTTATCCTTCCCCCTTGCATCATTGTTATTTTTCGATGGGTTTTAGTTTTATTACTTTATTACTTTACAAATAATATCCGTCTATCTATATTATCTATACTTTATCATAATAAAAATTAATATTGAAGACTCTTTTGATATTTTTCATTTCAAGATTATCGAATATATTTATGTCAGTGTTAGAAAAACTTTTATATTTTGCACCAATTATATGTATTGATATTATCTTATACAAATTTTATAATAGATTTAATAACATCTTTAAAGTCTAAAGCAGTAATTTTATATGCAGCTTTGCAAATCAATTTTTATAAAGTTTAAATATTCACACTTAATTAATTCTTATATTCAAATTTAATGCAAAGGGAGGAATTATATAAATGAAAAATACAAACATAAAACCAATCAGAGAAAAATGGAAAGGTACCATGACCGACCGAGAAAGGTTTAATAACCAGATGCATTATAAAGAAATTGACCGCTGTTTCAACATGGAATTTGGATATTGGGATGAAAATTTCAGAGAATGGTCTATTTTTGTAGATAACGATATAAGGAATAATGCACAAGCTGATATATTTTTCAATTTTGATATAATAAAAGTAGTTTCCGGGAATGTGTGGATGAGCCCTTCTTTTCAATATAAGGTTGTAGAAGAACGGGAAAAAACAAATATTATTATGAATTTCGACGGTCTCATGGCTGAAGTTCCAAAAGACGGTCATGATACTATTCCCCGCTTTATGAAGTCTTCTATAGAAACTCCTGATGATTGGAAGAGAATCAAAGAAGAAAGATTTAGGAGAGACGATCCTGCACGGAAAATTAATATAGAAGAAATCAAAAAAGCCCATCCTGAAGACATAGATTATCCGTTGGGAGTTAATTGCGGTTCAATGATTGGGAAAATTCGCGATATGTTAACATTTGAAGGCCTGGCATATGCCTGCTATGACTATCCGGATATGGTCGAAGATATGGTTGAAACATGCTGTGTACTTGTTGAGGATTTTCTGGACCAGGTGTTACCCCATATTGATTTTGATTATGCTAGCGGCTGGGAAGATATATGCTTTAAAAATGGGCCTATTGTTACTGTAGACTTTTTTAAAAATGTTGTAACACCAAGATATAAAAGAATAAGCAAAAAATTGCATGCTGCGGGAATCGATTTATGGTATACAGATTGCGACGGAGATGTAAGGCCTATCCTTCCTTATCTGCTAGAAGGCGGAATAAACTGTCTTTTCCCCTTTGAGGTTAATGGATGTTCGCACCCTGCTGAACTAGTTGCAGAATATGGCAAAGAATTGAGAATTATGGGTGGAGTTGATAAGTTGGAGTTAAAAAAAGGGGAAAAAGCAATAAAAGAATATCTCAACACTCTCGTACCTCTTGTCGAAAGAGGTGGCTATATTCCTTTTTGCGATCACCGCTGCCCACCCGATGTAAATCCTGATGACTATCTATATTATCTTGACTTGAAAGAAGAAATGTTTGGAATGAAGTAATATGTTGAGAATAGTAAGTAAGGGGACGCTCAAAATATAGGAAACAGGTTCTCTTGCTTACTATAATTCAGTGCTCCTTAACATGGTAACTCTCATCTCTAGGTACTACCGATTATTTCTGGGCACCACTGGTTATTTCTAAGTCTCCCCAAATATTTCCCAGCCCATGTGTAAGTTTATACCTTACACTAGCCTATCTAATCCTTTTGCACCCCAGATGCATGGGCTATCACATTTCCAACCCGAGAATTTACAGCGAGGTACTGCTATAATATCTTTCACTTTATCAGTATCTATATAAGCATCTGTATGAGTATCTTTGCCACTATTTTTATAAACCTCTTTATGCGCTTTATAAGTCTCTTTCTTTATAACATATTGTTCAAGCATCGCTCTAACATCATCATTCTTTCCATAGGTATTTAAGATATAGGCAATAAGTATATCTTTAGTTTGCTCTGCAATTTCAAGCTGTGCGCATCCACATAATCTTTCTTTTGCCTTCAGAATGAAATTTTCATATGTACCTCTCTCGTTGATTTTAACAAGCATTCCTTGTGGAAACACTTCCGCAACAGATTTTATATCTTTGAGCCATCTAACTTCAAGTTCTTTATCGTTATTATTGTTTTCTGCTCTTATAATTGGTGGAACATAAAATTCCGGATTATCTTCAATAACTTTCATACGATAGTCTAGTGTTCTATGTCTCTGGGCCTGGGCTAATTGTGCGAAACTGCTCAAATAATTAACAGAGTAATTCTCACCAAATTCATTCTGCCTATCCTTTCGAGTATCAAATAGTGAAAGATTTCTATTTTTAATATCAGCATTCAAATACGGAACATCAAATTCCTCCATTTGAGCTATGAACTTTTCCATACATTCTTTAAGCATTGAATTAAATCTTGTATCTTTTCCCTCATTAATAAACTTCTTCATCATATTCAAAATATAGCTTATTTGCCTTAGACTAACAGTATACTCCATGGTTGTAGGAGTGAATACACTAATCATATATCTTGCATTTTCCTGTGCCAGTTTTTTAGCATGAGTACTATATATTTGAGGATAAACATCCTGAATTTTTTGGTTCAAGATATCCATCCATTTATCATATAAACTTTTTTCAAGTTTGTCCGGATTCATTTTAGTATATCTTGCAGATTTTTCCGAGGTAGTGTAAAATCCTTCATTATTTAAAACCATAGCTAAAATTTTGGGAATATCTATAAATAAAAAGTTATATGTAGGATGATCATATACACTATGATGACCTGATTTTAATGTACGTTGAATCCGTTTTTTCGTTCTTTCAATATCTTCTTCCAATATTGACTCAAAGTTATCGGGCATATAACATATTCCCGCTGATTTGCTCCCGAATACTAATGCATCATCTATTGGTAGGCTATAACCAGCTTTAGATGAACCTATTACTTTTATTTTCACACTGTCACCCCTTGTTTTTTTATCAATTATATTAATGATAAACCATTTCATCTATTTGTTTCAACTATATTCAACATATTTTTTAATATATTTAAGAACAAATTTCCCTTTTGCTTGACACAAACGCCCTTTTCTGTATATTTGACTTTTATTAAATAAATAATATACTTATGATATAGATATATTAATCATTGTAAATAATTAATCAGTTCAATTAATTTATGGGCTGATACATAGTACCAAATTTAATTATTATAAATGGAGGTTAATTATGAAAATTATTAAAGCTACCGATTATAACGATATGAGTAAAAAAGCCGCCATGATAATAGCAGCACAAATAATACTCAAACCCAATAGCGTTTTAGGACTGGCAACCGGTTCTACACCAATAGGAACCTATTCAAAGCTAGCTGAATGGTGCAATAAGGGAGATTTGGATTTCTCTGACATAACTACATTTAATTTAGATGAGTATCTTGGACTAGATCCCAGTCATGAGCAGAGCTATCGCCATTATATGAATAAAAACTTATTTAGCAAGATTAATGTTAAATTGGAAAATACAAACGTTCCAAATGGCAAAGCAACTAACATAGATGAAGAATGTTTGAATTATGATAAGAAGATCAGTGAGCTCGGTGGAATAACTCTTCAATTGCTTGGAATAGGTCATAATGGTCATATCGGTTTTAATGAACCGGATGAATACTTTGAAAAATTAACTCATTGTGTAACTCTTAACAAAAAGACAATAGAAGCTAATTCAAGATTTTTCGAAAATGAAGATATGGTTCCGAAAAAAGCACTTACTATGGGTATGAAGTCAATTATGCAAGCAAAAAAAATTGTCCTTATTGCTAATGGAGAAGACAAAAAGGAAATTCTAAAAAAATCTCTATTTGGTCCTATTACTCCAAAAGTACCAGCTTCAATACTTCAGCTTCATCCAGATTTAACTGTAATTTCGGATAATTCATTATAATCAAAGATGACTTAATGAGAAAATGAATTTTACTACTGTTATACAGTCAACAGCGGCGGAATAGAAAATTATTGTACTTATTCAATCAAAAATAAAAGGCTTTCAGGTTTAATTCCTCTGAAGGCCTTTTTATTATTGGTTGCGGGGGAAGGATTTGAACCTACGACCTCCGGGTTATGAGCCCGACGAGCTACCAGCTGCTCCACCCCGCGATGTTATTTAATTATAATTTATTTTATTTTTTTATTTCCACTTATAACAGTATAACATTATAATTTGATAAATACAAGCACTTAATAATATAATAGATACTGTTTAGCGCTTTTAATCATGGTGCCGGAGACCGGAATCGAACCGGTACAGTTCCAAAGAACCGCAGGATTTTAAGTCCTGTGCGTCTGCCTGTTCCGCCACTCCGGCTGACCGCTATAATATAGTATCACTTATGCTTTTTAGTGTCAAGTGGTTTTTTATACCTTTTTCATATTTATTTTTTATTGTTTTCTAAAAAAATCAATACTTTAGAATTAAGCATTAAGTAATGCCTTCATCATCGGCCGCAAACGTATGGAGTTTTCAGCTAGTTTCTATATAACATTAGGATAACATTAGGAAAAAGCTCTAGTAATTAGCATACTTTTTGTATCCTCCGCCTCCACGTTTAGATTCAAAATTTTTCTTCAAATCTAACATTTTTTCATCGCTATCTTTGAGAAATTTTGCTAGACGATCCTCAAAAGACATTTTTTCCATATCATTGGATTTGCTCCAATCAATTTCCTCCGGTCTACTAGACTTGACATTTTGGTTTGAATTGTTAGCTCTCTTAATTGACAAACTAATCTTACCCTTTTCATCTACAGAAATAATTTTTGCTTTAACTGTTTGATTTTCTTTAAGATACGAGTTAATGTCCTTTACAAACTCATCTGCTATTTCTGATATATGAACCAAACCTATCTTTCCATCAGG
>CAZEYH010000137.1:0-6757 GCA_964515895.1 uncultured Clostridiaceae bacterium
GGATTAAATATATTAATAATATTTGCTATACCTATCCCTAAATACTGACCACATTCTGTTAGAACAGCCTTTACATCTTCATCCCCAATATCAAAAGCTTCTATGATAGTTTCATATGTTAAAGAGATGTTCTTTTTCTCAATTAGTTCCTTTAATAAAAGACATCTGCCCTGTTGCAAAAGTTTATTGCATTTATCTATTATTGTATCGACAGAGCACATAACCTCTAGACACCCTCTATTACCGCAAAAACAAAGGGGACCATCCTTTTTTACAGTAGTATGTCCAATTTCACCAATCACCGACTCATTAATCTCATTTTTATAAAAATTTATTATTCCAACACCCATTGTAAGATCTAAGAAAATAATATTTTCTTCAGTATTTATGCCATTTTTACGCAATACAGCAAGAGCTTTCGTCTTTGAATTATTTTGCACATAAACAGGAAGTTTGAAAATTTTTTCAAAATATTCTTTTAAGGATAACCCTTTCCACTTTAAGCTTGCAGATATTTCAAGCCTCTCATCATTTAACACTAGTCCTGAGACCGCTATACCAATACCCACTATATTAGAAAACTCCAAATCTTTAGTTTCAGCCAATATCATACTTACTTCTTTTTCAATCATTCTTAAAAATTCATATTCATTTACTCTATTGTCGAACTTAAGGGTTCTCTTATTTATAATACCTCCGTCTAAATCGGTAAAAGCTATGTCAATACTAGAAATTTCAATATTAACAGATATAATATTGGCAGCGGCAGGATTAAACCTTATTAAAACAGCTTTTCTCCCTACTTCTTTAGAATTTACCCTTCCTACTTCCATACACAAATTCTTGTCCATTAAATATGTTACAATATTAGTAACAGAAGATGGGCTCAAGCCTGTATTTTTAGCTATTTCCGGCCTAGCTACTTCTCCTTTTTGCCTTATGAAATTCAACACTTTTAATCTATTTATTTTTTGCATTAATTGTACATTTCCAACTGCATTATTTAATTGCAAACTCATCTACTGCCTTTCTAATCTTTATTCTCAATTAATCCTTACCTATTTTTATTTATTCCCGTTTATTCCTATTTTTTCTTTTAGTTATGTACTGCCATTTTTTTAGATGCCTAGTCTAGGTACATCAAGCCAAATGTTACCCTTCATTGCAGTCTCATGAGCGATAATCCCGGGGACGGTCATATCCATGGCTTTAACCACATCAATAGGTGGCGTTGTATCGTTTTCTATTGATTCTAAAAAGTCCCTAACAATATAATATTCAGATGTACCATGGCCTCCCAACAGAGCCTCTTTGGGAGCGTCAGGATCTGATGAAGAACAAGTCATAGGTTTTGATGCTTCATCTTCATCTTCAAAATAAGTATAACCTTCATTATCATATTCTTCAAGACCATTTTCAATAAATCCTTTAGTGCCATATAATTCATAATGGCACAATGCAGGTTTTCTTGAAAGTACAGAGCTTCTTAATACTTTAATAATAACTCCCCTATTAGTTTCGAACAAAGCAACCTGCACGTCAATAGCTCCTGCGCCTACATTTGGAATTATGTTTACATCCTTACCCATGCAGGTACACCTTACTACATAATCATCCATTAAATATAATATGGGTCCGAGACTATGAGAACAATAATGTATTGGTGCCCTTTGGGCTCGCCATTTCATTTCTTTAGTACCGGAATCTAAAATCAAATCTCGAATTTCATGCACATATTCTGCTTCAGCATAAATAATCTTACCTATTTTACCTGCATCAATCATTTCTTTCCACTGCCTTATGAAATGCATATAATTACAATTTTCAGCCAACATATATTTCATTTTTGATTTTTTTACTGCATCAACAATTTGTTCACAACCTCCAATTGTATCAGCTGCTGTAACTTCAGATAATACATGCTTATTATTTTGCAATGCCTTTGCAACCTGCTCTGCATGATAGGGTATAGGCGTTCCAATAACAGCTATATCAAAATCTGCATTTATAAAATCATCATATTTTTTAAATAACCGGCTATCTTCCAATTTAAAATCCTTACCGGCTTTTTCAAGGCTCACTTCATTTGTATCGCATAATGCTACTACTTCAGTTTTTGGATTATTTGCAAAAACACGACCATATGCAGTACCTCTTCCTATTCCAACAAGGCCTATTTTAAATTTATCCATTTAAATCCTCCTCTTTTTTAATTGTATAACTTGCCTCCGTGATTCCTACTTTTTTATAAAGTTAAATATAGCTGTATTGGTTTTACTACAATAACTCAAACTTTAGTTAAAAAGTACTTGTCAAATTAATTTATTTATAGCATAAATTAATTTTACTACTTTTGCATTTGTTTAGCAATATAAAGGGTAATTACGTAGGATAAGTTTTATATTGCTAATAACAATATCTAATAGCAATATGATATGTGCAAATATTTATAGCGTATATTACATATATAAAATTTTATACTATTCTTGAAATTTTAAAATAAATTTGGATAGCAATCCCTATACTCTTTTGGAGTCATTCCAACCATATTCTTAAAAAGCGAACTAAAATATGCAATATTTTCATAACCTACCTTGTATGAAACTTCACTTACTCTGGAGTTAGGATCTTGTAACATTTTTTTCGCTGTGTCAATACGAGCTTTAATAATATAATCCATAATACTCATACCGGTTTCCTTTTTAAATAGACTAGTGGCATATCCTGCAGAAAGGTACACTTCTTTTGTAACTGAGCCGACTGATAAATCTTCTGCAAACCTTTCATCAACAACAGCCTTTATCTGTTCAACTATCCTCTGAGTTCTTGAATTGTTTTTTTGCTGATTATAAGTAGATACACTTATTAGTATATTGGTTACCTGTGTTTGAATATCGGAAATTTTATCAAATTCAAGTAAATTATTAATTAAATTAAGATTTGCATCAAATATATCTAAAGCTTCGGCTCCTGTGTTTAGGAATAACCTTGTAATACTGTTAATTATATCTATACATATGCTTTGAACATAAAGTTTACTGGATTTAAAATCAATCATAGCACGAAATATTATGTTAATCTGATTTATTACAGCATCTATATTCCCTGCAGTCAGCATAGACATTAACTTGTTTTTAGCATCTTTTATTATTTGATCCAATTCTATTGTGTCCCTATCTAAAATATCATCTACATTAATTATTTGATTGGTTCCAACAGAAAATTTATATTTCAAAGCTTCTTCGGCCTGGATATTTGCAACTCTTATATTTTTTAAGGCATTGCATACCCTGCTTATTCCAATTGTAACATTAGTTTTAAAATATTTGTTTAAATGGATTTGTATTTTCTCCATACAATTGTAATTATCCTGCTCTATACCTGTTTGTTTTCTATATGATAAAATGGTAGCAAAAACAGATTCTCCTTTGTTAATACATACCCCATGTTTTCCATTTAAGTTTTCTTTTATCCTATCAATTATATACAATGGTAATACATTTATATAGTTGTCTTCCTTACCATGGATTAAATCATCATAATTATCTATTTCAACCAGGTTCACAAAATACTTACCTTCCAAATGCAGAGGAAGGTTTAAAAACTCAATTCTCTTTTTGATATTTTCCTCATCCTTGTATATTCCCTGTAACAAATCCATACAGAATTTATCTTTCAATAGCGGCAAACTCTCATTTAGTTTTTGTTTCATAATCTGGCCTTCAAGAAGTTTTCTTTTTTCTTCATTGCATTGATTTACAATTTCAATCATTACATCAGTTAATTCCTGAATTTCAAAAGGCTTTAAAATGTATCTGGAGGCACTTAATTCAATTGCTTCTTTGGCATAACTAAAATCATCATAGCCTGAAATAAAGACTATTCTAACATTTTGAGACAGCTCATTAATCTTCCTTGCCAATGTTAATCCATCCATTACCGGCATCTTTATATCTGTTAAAATAATATCAGGAATTGAGTCTTTTATAGCATTAAAGGCATCCTGACCATTTTCATAAACACCTGCAAGCTCTACGCCCATATCATGCCAGTTTACATTTCTTTTCAATCCGTTGCGATCCAACTCTTCATCTTCAACAATTACAAGTTTCAGCATATCAGCACAGGTGCATTTTTAAAATTAAATGCAACCTTTAAGCACCTCCCCATTTTCAATACTTAACTTAGGTATATTTATTGTAATGTAGGTCCCTCTGAACTCTTCACTTTCTATGCTAATACCATACTTATCTCCGTAAAGAAGGTTGATTTTTTCTATTACATTTTTTATGCCATAACCACTTCTTGATAAATCTGCTGATGTAAGTTGAAGTAAAATGTCTTTTTCTATCCCTTTTCCATTGTCTATTATCTCAAATTTGATTTCGCTTTCTTCTTCGATAGCAATAATAGTAATTAAGCCCATATAATCTACATGCTCAAGTCCGTGTATAATTGAGTTTTCTACAAATGGCTGAAGAATAAGCTTTGGAGTTACATATTTATAAACTCCTTCATCAATATTATAGACCACATCAAACTTTTTTCCAAATCTTATTTTTTGTATATCAATATAGGCCTTTACCTGCTCTATTTCATCAAATATGGGGATTATTTCCTTACCTTTACTTAAGGTAAATCGATAGTATTTAGCTAAGGTATTAATTGCATGACTAATATCCTTTGCATTAATATCAATAGCCATCCAGTTTATAGATGATAGTGTATTATATAAGAAATGGGGATTTATTTGGGCTTGTAAAGCTTTCAATTCAATTTCTTTTTGTTTTATTTTTGATTCATAAATATCTTTATATAGAGAGTCTATTTTTCCCATCATTATATCAAATTGCCTGTAAAGGTATCCAATTTCATCCCTTCGGTTACCCGAAACATCACTGAAGTTTACATAGGTGTTTCCCTGAGATACACTTTTAACTTTGTTAACGAGAACATGAATATCTTTAGTTAAATAATTAGAAAGTAGAAAATCTGCAAGCAAGCCTATTATAAGTATTATTAATCCGATAATTACAATTATAAATTCCAAACCGATAAGTTTTTGTACCGGATATTCTCTGGATATAATGTTTACCAGAACAAATCCTGCTCTGTTATCTGAACAATAAAAAGCGTTAGTCTTCTTTCCATTTATACTAATTGTATGTTCACCAGTCTTTCGTTCAGATAGATTAAGTCTTTTTAATTCTTGAAACACATTTTCAAACATATCCTTGTCTGCATACTTCTCTGTTTTTTCATCTGCATATTCCTTTTCATATTCCTTTATATCGTTTTCTATATTTCCCTCAATCAATCGATTTAGGCCATCGCTTGTAAAAATTACATTTCCAATATTATCAAAAAGTATTATATTGTTGTCCTTATGTGCATAAGATGAAAGCAATTTATTTATCGATTCTATTCTTACTGTAATGCTAATAACTCCAATCAGTTGATCTCTTTTGAAATCCTTTATTTGTCTGGATATTTGAATTACATCCTCTTTTTGTCCCCAATTAAAATATTTATCTTTAATATACATCCATTCTATATTATAATAGTCATTTTTTATAATATTATTATACCAATTTATGTTATCATCTTTGGAAATTATAACATCTCTATCGATTAAATAAAGCCCTTTTTCAGGAATTATTTCTATTTTTATTATATCAGGATATAAATTTTGTACAGAAAGTATTTTTCTTATTTCGGTTAAATCCAAATAAGCTTGAAACCTGTCTTCAGTATTCCTATCAAGAATACTCTGAAGGTAATCATTTACACATAGATTGTTTAAAACTGTTTCGTAAATTGCAAGAGTATAATCGATATTTTCGTTAAATTGATAATTAGTCTTCATTAAATTATCATATATATCTTTTTTTATATTTTTTCTAACATAGAAACTACTTATAAGACTTGTAGATACAATCATGCTTACTAATAATATTCCATATATAATAAAAATAGTATATTTCAGCCCTACTTTCTCATAAATTCCCCTTAGTTTAAACAAAAGTAGCGCCCCCTTGCTCCTTAATCCTTCAAAGTATAAGTATGCTATATAAATTTCTATTAAGACCAGTTCATATGGCCCATATAAGCGCAAATTTGTAAGAATATCTTGTTTTATTCGTTTATATCCAATATTAATGATGCGGCAGATTAAATCCTGCCGTCATCATTATCAACCTTCAAACCTACAAAAACCCAATATAATTATTTCATATAACACTTCATAAATCAACCTTTTATTGGACGCATTTTCTTCTTATAACCCATTATATTCCAGAAACGGTGCTTCAAGGCTCTGCAAGACCTTGCACAATGTTTTTGTCATTATATGGGACATATGCAAAAAATGTGCTCCCTTTTATTTGTTAACCTTAATATAAATTTGGTAGTTTTCCTTTTCTACTTCTATACATCCGGCCTGTTCCAATTCAGCCACCATTTCCCTATACTTGCTTTCAACTTCCTCGTCAGTTTTTGATCTCATTACAATATCTGCTTCCCATTTCTCATATAAGGTCTGGATATTTGTATCTTTCTCTTTAGCCAAGAGACCTTTTTCAGCAAGCTTAAAATTCTCAATTTTCAAATCCGTATATACATCTTCCTTGTTAAGTTCCTGAGCAAGATCTGCTAGAATATCACCTTCAGTTGGCTTGTATCCAATAGCTATTTTTGATAAGTTGGAAGAGTCAAGAGTACCTCTGTGAACAAACCAATAATTCCATGTTCCTGCATT